>JAGWVX010000429.1 GCA_018970685.1 Alphaproteobacteria bacterium
CAACAGTGCATCGGCCGAGACATCATAAAGGCGGAAGAATTCTTCTGCCGTGCCGTGCCAATAGGGGATATCCGGCTCGTTCCAGACTTCCCACAGCCATGTCCTCACCGCGGCGGCGCCGTAGCGAGCGCGCAAATGCTCCGCGAGATGGAAGATCAGGCCGCCCCATTTCTCGTAGCTTTTCGGCGGATAGCTCCAGCCGGTGAAGATGCTGCCGTGGGGAAAGCTGTGGCGGTATGGGGCAGGACCGGTGGTCAGCGCCCTGGGCATGAAGCCGAGTTCGACGATGGGACGCACGCCGGCGTCGCGATAGGCGTCGAAGATGCGGTCGATGATCTTCCAGTCGTAGACAGCATTGCCGCGCGCATCTTCAGTGTAGACGTTGGTCGAACCCCATTTCAGAGAGCCCCGGCCGTCGCCACTGGTCAAAAGATTGTGAGCGCGCAGATAGACGGGAACCGGACTGAGCTTCGCCAGCTCGTGCAGCAGCTTTTTGCCGTCGGGGCTGTAGGTGTAATTCGGCTCATCATAGCCGAAATAGCTCCACGGCCTGGTCAGCTCACCCGCTGGCTTGTCAACGTGGACGTGCACGATGACCGGTATCACGGCACTTCGCGCATGAGACGCAAGACATAGCGCCAGCGCGCCGCAGAAAACGACGATGCCCCGCCCGCGAAGCCTTGATCCCATCCTGCCCTCGCGATTTTTTGTAACGCGCTGCCATACCGACAGCGGTTGACATTTATGGTAGCGCTATCACAACGTCACGTCCAACGGGATCGCTCCCCAATAATAGAGATGGGCAGGAGGAAACGATGCAACGGTTGATTTGGCGGGTGGTGGTCGCGATGCTCTTCCTGCTGCAGGCCGGCCGAGCCTCGGCCGCCGAGCTCAAGCTGAATGGCCCGAACACCTTCGAGCGGCAGGGGCTAAGCGTGCTCGTCTACACGAGCAAATATCATCCCGTCTTTCGCGATCAGAAGATTGGCGGCATCGAGATCATTTTGCACGACAACCGCATCGCCACGGACGGCGAAGTGCGTCTGCAGCCGACTCCCGAGCAATGGGATACCGTGCCCACCTTAACGGGCGTCGAGCGCGGCCCCTTGGCAAACCAACTGATCGTTTCGTCCGGTTACCCGGACGCCAAACTGGAATACAAGCTGATCGTCACAGCCGAAAAAGGCGGCTTTCGGGTGGCCGTGCATCTCGATCAGCCGCTGCCGGCGGCGTTGGCGGGAAAGGCGGGATTCAACCTGGACTTCCTGCCCACCGCGTATTTCGGCAAAAGCTATATCCTCGACGACGCTTTCGGCATCTTCCCGCGTCATCCGCAGGGGCCAGTGAAACTCGGGACCGACGGCAAGATCACGCCCGAGCCGATGGCGACGGGAAAATCGATCGTGCTGTCGCCGGGCGATCCGCTGACACGCGTCGCAATCACGTCCGATGCGGGGCCGCTGATGCTCTACGATGCACGCGACAACGCACAGAACGGCTGGTTTGTAGTGCGTACGCTGATCCCGACCGGGCGCAGCGGCGACGTCGTGGTCTGGCATGTTCACCCTCATGCGATTCCCGGCTGGACGCGCAAGCCGGTCGTGTCCTTCAATCAGGTCGGCTATACGCCGGGCCGTTCCAAGATAGCGATGATCGAACTCGATCCGCTGTATAAGGCGCCGCAGACGGCGAGTTTGCTGCGACTCGGTGCGGACGGCCGTTACACGAAAGTCTTTAGCGCCAAGATCAACCCGTGGGGCAAATGGCTGCGCTATGACTACGCGACGTTCGACTTTTCGAGCATTCGCGAGCCCGGCGTCTACGCTATCGAATACGCTGGGCAGACCTTCGATCCATTCCGCATTGCGCCCGATCTCTACGCCAAGGGCGTATGGCAACCCTCGCTTGGTATCTACATTCCAGAGCAAATGGATCATGTGAAAGTGCGCGAGAACTATCTCGTCTGGCATGGTGTGTCGCACATGGACGACGCGCGCCAGGCGCCGCCCAACACCGTGCATTTTGACGGCTATACCCAGGGATCGAGCACGGAGTCGCCCTTCAAGGCCGGCGAGCACATTCCAGGGCTCAATGTCGGCGGCTGGACTGACGCGGGCGATTTCGACATCCGCACCGAGACGCAAGATCGTGTGGTACGCGACCTTGCGATGGCCAAGGAAGTATTCCACGTCGACTGGGACCAGACGACGGTTGACGAAGCGGCGCGCTCGGTGGAAATCCGCAAACCAGACGGCGTGCCCGATGCCGTGGAGCAGGTGAAGCACGGCGTGCTTCAGCTGCTGGCGCAGTACGACATCTTCGGTCACGCCATTCCCGGGATCATCGCGCCGACGCTGCAGCAATACACGCATCTCGGCGATGCCACCTCGAAGACGGACGGCAAGATCTACGATCCCAAGCTGGGGCCAAACGAGAGCAATGGCGATTATTCGGGCATTCCCGACGACCGCTGGGCCTTTACCACGCATACGACGCCGCTCAATTATGATGCTGCGTCCGCGCTGGCTGCGGCGAGCCGGGTCTTGCGCGGCT
>JAGWVX010000031.1 GCA_018970685.1 Alphaproteobacteria bacterium
GGGGTCGATGTGAAAGAGTTGCGGATCGTATTTCCGCGCGAAGGCGATCATCGCATCTTCGGCGAAGGTGTATTCGCCCAGCGCCAGTCTGTGTCCGATCGCGACGTCTTCGAACCACATGGCCGTCAGCCTTTCCGCCTGAGGAACATCGGCGTGGAGACGAGGCTCGCCACCTGTTCGATCTGGTTGAACAGGTCCCAGCGGCACTTGACGAAGCCGATATCGTTGCGGCTTGCCGGCGCGCGCGTTTCCAACACCTCGACCTCGAGGCGAAGCACGTCGCCGGGGCGCACCGGCTTGAGCCAGCGGCAATCGTCCACGCCGGCGCCGCCCGCGCTCGCCGCCTTGCCGAACATGCCGTCGACGATCAGCCGCATCGCCATGGCGCAGACATGCCAGCCCGAAGCCGCCAGTCCGCCGAGCATGGTGTGCTTCGCAGCGTCGTCGTCGAGGTGGTGAGGCTGGGGATCGTATTCGCGCGCAAAGGCGACGATCTCCTCGCGCGTCACCTCGTAGCGGCCGTCAAAGGCAAGCTTCTGGCCGGCGAAGAAATCTTCGAAGTGGAGCAAATCGGGCGGCATCCAGTTCCCCTACCGGCAAACGGCGCGCCTCGCAATCGCGCCATGTCCATCTTGTCGTAGGGGTATTTTGCGCGCTGCTTACGCGTTGAAGCGGAAATGCATCACGTCGCCGTCCTGAACGACGTATTCCTTGCCTTCCAGGCGGAACTTTCCCGCATCGCGCGCGCCCGCTTCGCCGTTGTTCGCAACGTAATCATTGTAGGCGATGGTCTCAGCGCGGATGAAGCCGTGTTCGAAATCGGTGTGGATGACGCCCGCCGCCTGCGGCGCGCGCGATCCTTTGGTCACCGTCCAGGCACGCGCTTCCTTCGGTCCTGCGGTGAAGAAGGTGATGAGACCGAGCAGGTCGTAGCCGGCGCGAATCAATCTGTTGAGGCCCGGCTCTTCGAGATCAAGGCTCGACAGAAACTCCGTACGTTCTTCCGACGCGAGCTGCGCGACTTCTTCCTCGATGCGCGCCGAGATCACGACCGCGCCGGCGCCCTGCCGTTTGGCCATCTCTTCCACCGCTTTGGAGAATTTGTTGCCCGTTGCCGCCGAAGCTTCGTCGACATTGCAGACATACAACACCGGCTTCTGCGTCAGCAGGCCAAGCTGGCGATAGGGCTCGCGTTCCTCGTGTGACAGCTCGGCCAGGCGCGCGGGTTTGCCGTCGCGCAACAGCGTCACGGCCTTCGTCATCAGCGCCAACTGCTCTTTGGCTTCCTTCTCGCCGGAATGAGCCTTCTTCTCGATCGGCTTAATGCGCTTCTCGAGGCTCTCGAGATCAGCCAGCATCAGCTCCGTTTCCACCACCTCGGCGTCGCTGGCGGGATCGATGCGTCCTTCGACATGGGTGATGTCGCCGTCCTCGAAACAACGCAGTACATGAACGACGGCGTCGACTTCGCGGATGTTGGCGAGGAACTGGTTACCGAGTCCTTCACCCTTGGATGCGCCGCGCACCAGGCCGGCGATGTCGACAAAGGTGATGCGGGTCGGGATGACCTGCGCGGACTTGGCGACCTCGGCCAGCTTGTTGAGACGCAGATCCGGCACCGCCACGTCGCCGACATTCGGCTCGATGGTGCAGAAGGGATAATTTGCCGCCTGCGCGGCGGCCGTCTGCGTCAACGCATTGAAGAGCGTCGATTTGCCAACATTCGGCAAGCCGACGATGCCGCATTTGAAACCCATCAGATCTTGTCTTTCTCGATTTTCGGCTTTGGCTTATGCGCTGGCGGGTTTTGGATCAACGCCACCCTGTTCATGAACCCGATCATGTCGTTTTCCGCAAGCAGAGGCGCCGCCTCGGCGATGGCCGACAGCATCGGCACAAGCCAGTCCTCGTCGGCCTTAGAGAAGTTCTGCAGCACGTGGCCGTGCACGCGCTCCTTGCCGCCCGGGTGTCCAACACCGATGCGCACGCGGTGATAATCTGGTCCCAGCGCCGCTGTGATGGACCGCAGGCCGTTATGGCCAGCGTCGCCGCCGCCCGTCTTGGCTTTCAGCTTGGCTGCCGTGAGGTCGATCTCGTCATGCATCACGACGACGGCCGATGGCGGCAGCTTCAGGAACCGCGACGCGGCGCCGACCGACAGCCCGCTGTCGTTCATATAGGTCATCGGTTTCAGCAGATAGGTCCTGCGCCGTGCCAGCTTTCCCTCAGCGATCATGCCTTGATACTTGGCGCGCCACGGTCCGAAATCGTAACTCTCGTGGATCGTGTCCACGGCCATGAAGCCCGCATTGTGCCGGTTCCGCGCATATTGCGCGCCGGGATTGCCCAGGCCAGCGATGAGCAGCGGTGTATCCGACATGCTGCGAGACTACCCGCGCAAGCGGTCCTATGCCTACTTTTTCTCCGGAGCCTTCGCGGCGGCGGCAGGCGCGGCGGCGCCGGCAGCTGGTGCAGCGGCACCAGCCGCGGTAGTGCCTTCGGCGGGCGCGGCGCCTTCCTCGGCAGCCGGAGCGGAGGCAGCTGCAGCGGCGGCAGCCGCAGCAGCGCGCTGCTCTTCGATGACGTGCGTCGGCGCTACGATCGAGGCCACAGTGAAGTCGCGGTCGATTGTCGGCCGCACACCTTCCGGCAGTTTAAAGGCCGAGATGTGCAGGGAATCGCGGATTTCGAGGCCCGACAGATCACCTTCGATGTAATCGGGAATATTGTCGGCGGGGCAGATCAACTCGACTTCGTGACGCACGATATTGAGCACGCCGCCCAGCTTGATGCCGGGCGAGCTTTCGCGACCGACAAAGCGGACCGGAATGGCGAGACGCACGGTGGCGCCTTCCTCCAGTCGCATGAAATCGACATGCACCGGGCGATCAGTCACCGGATCGAGCTGCAGCGCGCGCGGGATCACGCGCGTCTTCTTGCCGTTGGTGTCGAGCATAAACAGAGTCGTTAGGAACGAGCCGCCGGCCACGAAATGGCCTAGCGCCTGTGCGTCCACAGTGATCGGCTGAGGCTCGGCGCTGCCGCCATAGACGATGGCTGGGATTTTGCCGCTGCTGCGGGCCTGATAGGCCGGACCCTTGCCCGTGCCGCCGCGCACTTCGGCGCTGAGTTCCTGGATCTGACGCATGCTCGTAAGTCCTTGTTTTTCCGGCCGTTTGCAAAAGCCGAAGGGCCATATTGCGGCCGCAAAGGGCAGGCTTGTAGCGGATGGACGCGGTTGGCGCAACCGGCCTCAGATTCGGCACCGTTGGGCACTGTGTAGACGTTGGACCGGACATTGTCGGTATTCACCGCATCGGCCAGCGCGATTTTCCATATCGGGCCTCAGCGCGTGCGGTCGTCCAGCACATCTTCGATGTAGATTTTCTGAATCAACACCGAGAGAGCGACGGTCAGCGGCGTTGCCAGCACCGCGCCCCAGATCCCGAACAAGGGGCTGAACACCAGGATTGCCAACAGGTTCATCACCGGTGGCAGCGACACCGTCCAGCGCTGCAGGAGCGGTTGGCTGATATTGCCCTCGATCGTCAGCACGATCAGGTAGACGATCAACGCGTAGAGCGCGAGAATCGGTTTAACGCTGAGCGCCAGCAGCAATCCTGGAATCATTGCAATGAATGGGCCGATATAAGGCACGAATACAGCCACGCCCGAAAGCACGGCGAGCGCCAACGGCAGAGGCACGCCGATCATCCACATGCCGAGGCCTGTCATCACGCCCAGTAGCAGCATGTCGAGCGTCATGCCGATCAACCATTTGCGTAGAGATTCTCCCATTGCATCCAATATCTGACGCGCGCGCGCGCGGCGGCGTGGCGGCACCAGCCGGAGCACACCGGCAATGTAGGTCGGCGGGTCAGCGGCAAAATAAATGCCAACGAACAATACCAGGATGATTTCACCGATGCCGCCCAACACACCGCCGGCAATCGGCAACGCGCCGAACAACCGGATCGCAGCGTCGGATGAGCTTTCCATTGCATTCAGCAATTCACGCCCGAACGTCGTGCCGTTGAGCCAGGTACGCGTCGAGTCCATTGCGCCTGGAATTTGCGCAATCAGAGACGAGAACTGCTGGCTGGCCAAGGTGCCGAAGAAATCGAAGAAGACAAAGACAATGATACCGAGCGCCGCCGTGGTAATTAGCAGCGAGAGACGGTCTGGAATATGTAGATAACGTCTGAGCGGTTCCGAAAGATTGCGCAGGATCACCGCCACCAGAACGCCGCCGAAGATCAGGATCAACACCAGTGAAACGCGCCACAAGGCCAGTAGCAGCACAATGATCGCCGCCGCGACCAGAAGTCGGCGCACAAACAGTGCCTCCGGAGAGGGCGCGTGCGGAATGTGACCGGTCGGTACGTCGTAGTCTTCGGATTTGTTCATCCCGGCGCTCGGCGATTCCGCGCCGACGATACACGCTTTTTCGGCGGTTTTGGCGATGGGGCGGCAGATTTCCAGGCTTCACGGATCAAAGCCGTAAGCTCCCTGGCGGAAATTCGTCCGAGCTGAACGATCACTTCGGCTGTCTTACCCCACATAAACTTGACGAAGGTCTGCGGAGCGGCCTTGAACAGGAATTCTTTGCGTTCGGGAGGCAGGTGCAGGTAGAGGCCATCCGGCCGAATTACTGCGAAAATGCGCTTCTTGGTGCGGAAGGCGGGCCGACCCCAATGCTCAACCTCCGTCGTGCCGTCGAGCGCGAGCGCAATCTTGCGGACATCGGCGGGTGAGGGCATCCATACTATCTCCGCGCCAGCGCCAGTGAAGGCGGGGGAAGATAGCCGTAACCAAAGGCGGGGTCACCGGGGCCTTTACCCATTGGCAGTGCCACGCGTTCTAAAGCGAGGCGGGCGCGTTCCGCCGTCTGCGAATTAGGTGCGGGAATCAGCAGCGCGAACCGTGCGGCTACAACGGGTGTTGCGAAGGACGTTCCCGTGTCATTGGTGTAGCCACGCAATGCTGCGGTACGTACATCAACGCCAATCGCAGCGAAGGTGACGTCGCCGCGATTGGCGTCGACCTGCAAGCGGCGGTTCCGGTCGACCGAAGTCACTGCGATGACGCCAGGATAGGATGCCGGATAGGCGAGCGGCGCAGCTGGTCCGTTATTGCCGACAGCCGCAACCAGCACGTGACCGCCAGCCAAAAAGGCGCGTACGCCGGCTTGCAGCAGCGCGTTGGGCGGACCGGCGAGACTTGCATTCACGACTGCCACACGTTGGCTGGCGAGCCAGTTCAATGCCCGCACGAGATCGATCGCCGATCCGCCCGTCGCTTCGCCGCCGAAAGCGTCAGCCACATAGAGTGTCGCACCGGGGAGGTAACCGTGGAAATCACCATCATCGCCAACCAGGAGCGAGGCAACAGCAGTACCGTGCGCTGTAGGCGGTGCATGGTGCTCGCCAGCGATGTCCTTGGCGATAATTGTGGCGTCGGAGAACGCAGGATGTTGCTGTACGACACCGCCGTCGATCATCCCGATGCGAATGGCGCTGACGTGCACAACAGGCATGGCGACGCCGCCACCGATATGGGGCGTCATCGCCCCCGACGGATCGTAGATGTGATTGTAATCGTAGGTTCCCTGTGGGTCGGCTTTCTTCAGCGCGGCCAAGGCGTCGGACGTGTTCATGCCATTGGGCACGCTAAGTACGACCGCGGTTAAGCCAAGGCTCGACAGCGTCTCGGTGCGCTCGATGCCGAAATTCAGACGCTTGACGGCAGCAAGGCTGGTGGTGCTCGGCGACACCGCCAGGATTTCGCCGCGCACGATGCGCGCGCCCTGCGGATCGCGGGCCAGCGCCGCGGTCAGCAGCGGCCTTCCGACGATGTCGCGCTTTACCGTGTCGATTGTCGTCTGAGTGGTGTTGATGGTCGACTGCAATGTCTGATCGACGCCATTCACGGTCTTCGTGACTGTCTGGGGCACGTTTTGCAGAACAGGTCCCACCGGCACGCTGCCGCCCAAAGGACTGCTCAACGCGCCCCCCAAGGTCCCAGCTGGCGTGCCGCTCGGCAGTCCTGCGGGAACTCCGGCCGGGATGGCGCCGGGTACGCCGCCAGCGACTCCACCGGGCAGTCCGCCTGGGATCTTGCCAGGAAGATTGGCCGGCAAGCCCCCCAATTGGCCCCATGACGCATTCGTCAGGCACGCCATCAGCACACCCGCCGCCGTGGCGCGAGCAATGATCTTCCAGGGCCGTCCGGGTTTCTTCATCTCTTTGCCTTGACCGGGCTGCACCTTTATCGTCCATCTCTTTATGGCAATTGTAAATCTGGCCGAGGGCGGAGCGTCCTACGCAGATAGCGCATGGAAGAAATCGCCCCGTATTCCGTTGTTGGCTGAGAGAGCATGGACGCGTCGCTCGACACGATCCGAAGCCAGATGGTCGCGTTGCTGCCGCGGCTGCGCCGCTTTGCCTTGTCGTTGACGGGCAACAGGGCGGACGCAGATGATCTGGTGCAGGATACGGTGGAACGCGCACTTGCCAATTTGCACCGCTGGGAGCGGGGCACACGATTGGACAGCTGGATGTTTCGGATCGCACAAAACCTGTTCATCGATAGCGTGCGGGCCCGGAAACGCGCTCGTGCGGTGGTGAGCGGGCCTCTTGAAGTTGCCGAAGGTGTCGCAACGGACGGTGTGCGCGCCGCGGAATCGCACATCGCCTTCGGCGACATGTGCCGCGCGCTGGGTGAATTGCCGGAGGATCAGCGCAGTGCCGTGGCACTCGTGCTGATCGACGGGATGTCGTACCGCGACGCCGCGGAGGTGCTGCATATTCCCATGGGCACGCTGACCAGCAGGCTGGCCCGCGCGCGCGAAGCCTTGGCCGTCCGCGTGTTCGGCAGTGCAAAAGGGGCGTGAAATCATGGAGCCGACGAAAGACGAGTTAGACGCCTTCATCGATGTAGAACTCTCCACGGCAGACATGCAGAAAATACAAGCTGTCTTGGCGCAACGGTCTGACCTTGCGGCCTATGTCAACCAGCAGACGCTCCTGCGCGCCCGGTTATCCGATGCCTTTGCGCCCTTGATGGCAGAAGCTGCCCCACAACGTCTGCGTGACGCCGTGATGTCGGCACCGGTCTCAGTGCGCTATAGAATCGCCGAGCAGCTGCGCGCGATAGTCGACAATGTCAGGACGGCGCGGTTCGTCTGGCGCTCGCTGGTGCCGGCGGCGGCGGCATTGGCATGTGGCGTGTTGATCGGCGTGAGGCACGAACACGGTGTGCAGCCCGACTTGCAGACGCTGTCAAGCGGGCAGACCGTTGCAGAGGGCGCTCTCGCCGACGCATTGATGAATCAATTGGCGTCAGCCGGTGCTCCGGCCTCGGGTCCGAGGATTGGTGTCAGTTTCCGCAATCGC
Organism: Alphaproteobacteria bacterium; assembly: GCA_018970685.1. GTDB lineage: Bacteria > Pseudomonadota > Alphaproteobacteria > Micropepsales > Micropepsaceae > Rhizomicrobium. The sequence goes on from JAGWVX010000031.1 coordinate 7,395, forward strand.
AGCGGTGAGGATTGCCGCTCGTTTACAGTTCCCGGTCGTCGTGCATCCACGGCTGGTGTGGCCTGCCGCCAAGGAGCAGACTGGGTGGTGGCGGCGCTCGCGAGTGCGCCGGGTGAAGCCGGCGGCGCCTATCAGCGGGCTGGCGCTGAGATGCCGCCGCTGGTTCGCAATGCGGTGAACGCGATGATAACCGGCGGGGCCTTCGACGCCGCAACCGAACGCGCCGCTCGAGACCGCGGCTGGAAGTCCCAATAGCCCGGGCTTATCGCGCGCCGTGCCGACATGCGACTGTAATCATTTGATTTTATTGAAGAAAAATTCTTGTGCGACACAGGGAAGAAGTTTGTTTCTCCCTCGTTGTTCTGACAGCGGGCGCAAGGCGGCCAATCTCCTCTGGCGCCCAAACACGCAACGATGAGGTGTCCAAAATGAAGATCGATTTACGAAAGATGGCTTTGTCCGCAATGGTCACTGGCGCCGTTGCGCTTGCGACGCCAGCTTTGGCTGGCGGATTGCTGGGCGGCGGCATCGCCGGCAGTCTAGGTGGAAACATGGGCGCGATGGGTGGCATGGGCGGTATTGGCAGCGTCGGCGGTAGTGCGGCGGGCGCGGGGAATTTCGGTGCCATGCCCGCCATTCCACCGACCGTGACCGGCGCCGCTGCCGGCAGCGCGACTGGCAACGTGGGTATCACGCCGAACATTTCGCCCGCCACCAACGCGGCTATGGGCGCAACAGGGCAGACAGAAGGTGTTGTCAACGGTACGGCCACAACCGGTGAAGCGGTCGGGCAGGGTGTGCTCGGCACCGCCAGCTCGATGGCGTCCTCGCCATCCGTCAGCGCCAGCGGCGGCGGATCGGTGAATGCGCTCGGCAATTCGGTCAGCGGCAGCGGTTCGGCAAGCGGCAGCGCCGACCTGTCCGGCGTGACCGGAGCGGCCACCGGCGCAGCAAATAGCGCGGTCGGCACAACCAATGGTGCGGTCTCCACCGGCGAGACCACGGCGAACGGTGCCGCCAACATGGCGGTCGGGGCGGCCAACAGTGTGTCGCCCAGCGCGAGCGCTTCGGGTTCGGCATCTGCTTCGGGCAACACCAGCGCTTCGAGCAATCCGCCGGCGCACAAGACCGCCAGGCGGGCGCACAGCGGACGGACCTCCAACCCGTAATAAAGTGTTCGGAGTTCTACGGGCGCGGTTCTTCGGGCCGCGCCTTTTTTGCACATTCAGTCGAACAGACTCGATACGCTTTCTTCGTGATTGATGCGGCGCATGGCTTCCGCGATCAGCGGTGCGATCGAGATGCGGCGGATGTTGACGCATTTGCGCACCTCGTCGGTGGCGGCGATCGAGTCGGTGACCACCATCGACTTGAGGGCCGAAGATTGGATGCGCGCCACGGCGCCGCCCGACAACACGCCATGGGTGGCGTAGGCACAGACATCTTTGGCGCCGGCTTTCATCAAGGCTTCGGCTGCGTTGCACATGGTGCCGGCGGAGTCGACGATGTCGTCAACCAGGATGCAGGAACGGCCGTCTACCTCGCCGATAATGTTCATCACTTCGGATTCTCCGGCGCGTTCGCGGCGTTTGTCGACGATGGCGAGATCCGCGCCGATGCGCTTGGCAAGCGCGCGGGCACGCACCACGCCGCCGACGTCCGGCGACACCACCATCAAATGGCCGCCCAGGCCGAGATAATCCTTGATGTCCTTCACGATCACCGGCATCGCGTAGAGGTTGTCGGTGGGGATGTCGAAGAAGCCCTGGATTTGGCCGGCGTGCAGGTCGACCGTCAGCACGCGGTTGGCGCCGGCCTGGGTGACGAGATTGGCCACCAGCTTTGCCGAAATGGGTGTGCGCGGGCCAACTTTGCGGTCCTGCCGCGCGTAACCGAAATAGGGTATCACCGCCGTGATGCGACGCGCCGACGCACGCCGTAGCGCGTCAGTGATAATCAACAGTTCCATCAGATTGTCGTTGGCGGGAAAACTGGTCGATTGAACGACGAACATGTCCTCGCCACGGACGTTTTCCTGAATCTCAACGAAGATTTCCATGTCGGCAAAGCGCCGGACCACGGCTTTGGTCATGGGCAACTTGAGATACTGGCCCATGGCTTCCGCCAGCGCCCGGTTGGAATTACCCGCGAGCAGCTTCATGCCCCGGGTTCCCTTTGCTTCTCCCATGGCAGCTGCACCCCGTTGTTGTGACGCTTTGATGACCGGCTTTTAGCAAGGGGGCAGGGGCGGGTAAACGGGTTTATCGCGACAGCCAGCGAAAAGCCTTGCGGACGAATTCGGTGCCGTTTTCCCGCACTATTTCGCCATGCGCGACAACGACCTGTCGAGGCCCAAACGCAAGAATGCGCGCCAGCGCCTGGTCCCGCCGCCAGAACGTCGCCCGCCATTCACGCGGCGCGCCGCCGGGCAAGCCTACGATTCCATCCAGGCGGGCAAGAACGCCGCGCCAGCCTTTGAACCAATCCAGCCGAAAATTCTGGATCAGATCGGCGAAGATAACCGTGCGGCTGGCATGGTGCAGGAAGACGATTTCGGTCATCACGAAGCTCCCGCGCATCGCCACCTGATCGATATCGGTCACCCAGGCTGATTCCGGCGTATCGCTCAGCACGGCGTCGAAGTGCAGGTCACGACGGCGCTTTGGCAGTCCGGGAGACGCGTACAGGCGGGCGGCCGGATAGGCCGCTTTCCATTCCCCAAGGAAAAGATGATGGATGGCATTGGGTGAAACCAGATGCGCGACTGGGCCGAGCGTGTCGATCTCGGCGCGCAAGGCGTCATTGAACGCAATCGGCGACCATACGAACAGCGCGCCGTCCTTCAGCCGGATCACCACCATACGCGTGGGATAGGGAAAATGCAGGAAAGGCACAACCGGACCTTCTGCGATCCAGATCGAGTCACCTAACGGCGTCAACATCGTCAAAGCGTCAGTGCGATGGCCGAAATCTCGCGGCCATAGTCCTTTTCACCAGCGTGCGTTGCGCGCCGGAAGCTGTAGAAGTTGTCAGCACGAGCATAGGTGCAAGCACCCAGCGGCTCGACGTTGGCGACGCCCGCGTCGTCCAGCCGGAACGCCACATAGCCTTCGAGATCGAAGCGGAAATACCCCTCGCGGCTGTTGGGTACGAAGAATCGCGCATTGGCGGAATCGGCGCGCAGGAAGCCGCGGCGAAATTCGTCGTCCACTTCGTAGCTCGCCTGGGAGATGCACGGACCGATGGCCGCCGCGATGCGCCCGCGCACCGCGCCGAGTTTCTCCATCGCCTCGACGGTCGCCTCGATGATCCCGCCTTGTGCGCCCTTCCAGCCTGCGTGCGCCGCACCGATTACGCAGGCTCTAGCGTCGGCAAAAAGCACCGGCGCGCAATCCGCAGTCAGCACGCCCAGCGCAATGCCCGGCACATTCGTCACCATGGCATCCGCTTGTGGCGCTTCGCCAATGTTCCAGGCGGCGGTGACCGGAACGACCTCGGCGCTGTGGATTTGATAGAGCGTAGCCAACTGCAGATTCGCGCCCAGCGCCGCCATCACGCGTCGGCGGTTTTCAATCACCTTCGCACGGTCGTCATCGGAACCGGGTCCGCAATTGAGCGAGGCGTAGATTCCATCCGACACGCCGCCCTGCCGCCCGAAAAAGCCATGGACGATACGCGGGAGAGAAAGGGTTTCGGCGCGAAGAACGAACATGATTCAGCGATAGCACATCCCGCTTGGCGGCTCAGCAAAATCCGGGCGGCGGCGGTGTATTTTTCGGCGCGACCGCGAGTGCCTTAAACAGCGCGCCCATCTTTTCCGGGTTGACCAGCCGGTCGACTGCGTCGGCGATGATGCGCGCCTGTGTCGGATTAGTGATCATTAATCGCTCGGCGCGCGGCCCAATTCCCAGATCGGCCAGGAGATTGCACTGGGTGACAGGTCCATAAGCGGCCGCACCGCCGGCTTCAACTGCCTTCGCCAAGGCATAGAAATCAACATGTGCCGACAGATCGCTTTCGCCAGGTTCGGCGAGCACCTCAGCGAATTTGTGACCGGCGACGGCCTGCAACGTTTCACCGAAGCCCGGTGAATCGTATCCATAGTCGACGATCAGCGCTGCGCCTCCCTTCGCGGCAATCACGGCGGCGATTTCTTCTGCGAGCGTCAACGCGGCCGGGGCGATCTCGTAGACGCCGCCGGTTGGCGCTTCGGCACGATCCGACGGAATCACCGATGACGGTGCCGGTGCCGGTGTCAGCGCAAAAGCCAGTGCACCGTTTTCCACCGTGATCATCCGCTCGTGCCAGCCTTGGACGGTCTTCACGAATTGCCGCACCGGCAGGCAGTCGAAAAATTCGTTGGCGAGCAGGAACAGCGGCCTGTCGGTCAGATTATCGTCGAAATGTTTACACCAGGATATATCGGCCGTGAATGTTTTCAGCTTGTCTCTTTGCAGCGCTTCCAAAATGGGACTGGCTTCCACAAGCACAACTTCCGCGCCGCCAAGGAAATCCGGGGCCGCGGCGGTAATGGCGCGCAGAGCGTCCGCTATCAGGGTACCCCGCCCGGGTCCGAGTTCGACCAGACGTACTCCTTCGGCTCGTCCCTGGTCGTGCCAGGCTTGGACCGTCCAAAGTCCCAGCAACTCGCCGAAGGCCTGACTGATTTCCGGGGCAGTGACAAAATCGCGGCCGATGGGGTCCCTAGCGCCATAAGTGCCGCCTGCAGGATCGTGCAGGCATAATGTCATGAACTGGGCAATCGAGAGCGGGCCATCGGCAGCGATGAGCTCCGCGATGCGTGCCGCAAGCGCGTTCATGTCCGTTTCAGCGCCGGTTTGCGCAGCGCATACCAGAAGAAGAAGCCCGCAACGATCCACATAGGTATGCTGAGCGCCATCCCCATGCTGAACCAACCATAAATCATCGATTCGGAGTCGCGGAAGAACTCGACGAAGAAGCGCGCCGCGCCATAGCCGGCGAAAAAGATGCCGGTGACAAGGCCGGGCCGTTCATGCAAGTGAAACCGGCGAATGCAGACCTGCAGAATGACGAACAGTAGCAGGCCCTCGAGCGCCGCCTCATAAAGCTGGCTCGGATGGCGCGGCAGATGATCTTCTGCCCGCGGGAAGACCATGGCCCAAGGAACGTTCGTCGGCTTGCCCCACAACTCGCCATTGATGAAGTTGGCGATGCGGCCGAAGAACAGGCCGATCGGCGTCGCCGCGGCGATCAGGTCGCCGATCTTGAAAACATCGAGCTTGCGGTTGCGGCAGAATAGATAAAGGGCCACGACGACGCCGATCAGTCCGCCGTGGAACGACATGCCGCGCAATTGCGGCACCCAGCCGTTCCACTCCGCGATCAGCAGCAGGGGATTGTGCAGGTAGCCCATCGGCAGATTGCCGCAGTCGCGCCCCGTCCAGATGCTGCAGAAAATCGTGCCGTAGAAAAGATCATAGCCCAATCGCCCGCCCACGATGACCCCGAGCGTCGTCCAGACGAATGCATCGCCGATGTCATCGGCCGTGGCCGGCGCCTTGCCTTTGAAAGGCGGGTTCTTCCAGAGGCTTGCCTGGTGCAGCATCTTGACGATAAGCCACCAGCCGAGCAGCAGCCCGCTGATATAAGCCAAGGCGTACCAGCGCACGGCGATCGGCCCGATTTGAATCAGGACCGGATCGATCTGGGGGTAGGGGATAATGGCCGCAAGCATCAAGGGTAAAACGCACTGCTTCGCTTAAGCATGTCAAGTATTGCTTCTGTCATGTACTTGCCCGGCGAGGGGCGGGCGGCCATATAGGGGCATGTGTGGACGGCCCCCGCTTGGCAAGATGATTTTGGCAGTGATGATGAAGTTGGTCGGGTGCGGTCATGTGTCCGGCCTTTGCGTGCAGTCCACTCGACCGCTGGCCCTGATGAAGTCCGCGGGACTGGCTCCCATTCAGGTCATCGCGTTCGTTGACGCCGAGCCCCTTAGAGCGGGTTTTGCCTGTC
>JAGWVX010000430.1 GCA_018970685.1 Alphaproteobacteria bacterium
GCGCCCGCTTCGCGCAGCGCGTTGATCAGATGCGCCAGCGTGGTGTTGGCTTCGTCGCTCGTTTCCTTCAGCCGCTCGGCCTCGCGCGAGAAGCTCTGTGTCAGCTGGCCGGTGCGGGTGGCGGCGTTCGCCATCAGGGTCTCGAGATGACGTTCCGCCTCGCCCGTTACCATTTCGAACTTCGCCGCTTCGCCGCCTAGCGCCGTGACGGCGTTCTCCATCGCCTCGCGCTCGGCCGACAGCGCGTTTTCGAAGGAGACGCTTTCGTCTTTCAGGCGCAGCATCAATTCGTTCATCGCCGCACGCTGACGTTCCTGGCGGCCGAGCACGAATTCGGCGCGCGCCATCGCGGCGTCCGCGACGGCTTCGATGCGCTTGGCCTGCTTGTCGAGTTCGACGGCGGCGGCATGCGGCGCGTCGGCGGCGGCGTTCGCCGCCTGCCGGAAGTTCGCGGACTGGGTGTCGAGCAACTGACCCGCCGTCTTGAGCGAGCCTTCGGCCGTCTCGATGACGGACTTCAGCTGCGCGGCGCGGCCTGCCACGGTTTCACCGGCGCGCGAGGCGGCATCCGCGAGCGTGCCCGCCACGCCTTCGATGCGTTCGCGTTCCTGGATCAGACGCGCGGTGAGCGCCTCGCCGCGAATGTCGACGCGCGCGCCGGCTTCATCCAAAGAAGCAATCTGGTTCTCCAACACGCTTTCCAAGGCGCGCAAACGGGTGAACGCGCCATCGAGGCCCGCATTGAGCGCATCGAGTTCGCGCCGTACGGCGCGGCCCAAACGGGCGGCGGTGCGCGATGCGGTTTCATCGGCCGAGAATAAGCGATCCGTCGCTTCGACAAGCGCCTCGGCCGCAACGCCCATCGACTGCCCGCGGGCCAGCGCCCAGGCGGCGGCGATGAACAGCAGAGGCGGCACGAAGGTCGCGGCGGCGAACAAAGCCAGCTCCTGGATGTCGAGGCCGGCAAGCCCCTTGGGCCCGAAATAACCCCACATGTAAGCGCCCGCGGCGCCGGCCCAGAAGGCAGATAGCGTGAGGGCGAAGACCGTTACCGCGAGGCTGAATCGCCCCGTCGCACCGGCCCGCTGGCGGGCGCGGGCGTCGGCGTCCGCTTCCAAGGACTCGGCGGATTGCAGCAGGACGGGGTGATTGCGGTCGGACGCGGTGGTCGCCATGGACATCCTCGGATTACGCTGACTGGACTTGAGCTTAACCATTCAAAACCTTGAGCGCGAGGGACTCCGCCACTTTGTTCCTTGGATAATCAGGCAAAGAGCGTGTATGATTTACAGCGTATATTATTTGCCGGACGGACGCCGGCGGATTGCAACGAGGTGATCGGACATGGGCACTTTGCTTGCGGCAGCAGCCGTTTTTCTCGGCATTCACCTGCTGATTTCGGGAACCAAGCTGCGCGACGCCATCGTCGCGACGATCGGGGAAAAACCGTATCTCGGGCTGTTCTCTCTGGCCTCGCTGGGAGCCATCGTCTGGCTTTGCATCGCCTATAACCAAGCCTATGCGAGCCCGGACAATCGCGTGCTCTACGATCTTGGCCAAGGCTTTCGCAATTTCGCCATCCCGGTCATCGCGGCGGCGTTCGTACTCGGCCTGCCCGGCGTACTCATGGCGAACCCTTCCTCCCGGGGACAGGAAAAAGCCACCGTGCGCGGCGTGCTCCGCATCACCCGCCATCCGTTCCTGTGGGGCGTGGCGATCTGGGCGGGATATCACCTGCTTGCCACGACGACGCTGGCCTCGGCGATCTTCTTCGCCACCTTTGTGATCCTGGCGCTGATCGGCACGCGCGCCATCGACGCCAAATGCCGGCGCAGGCGCGGCCCCGAATGGCAAGCCATCGCTCATCAGACGTCGAATATTCCCTTCGCGGCGATCCTTGCCGGGCGCAATCGTTTCGCCGCGCGCGAATATTTCGATTGGCGCTTCGCGGTGGCGGTCGCGGTTTTCGCGGCATTCTTGTTCGGCCACGACCATCTGTTCGCCGTGTCGCCATTCCCGAATAACTGGCTGCCGTTCTAAGCTTCGTGATGGCCGTATAGACGGGCCAAAAGCGGCGGCGCCTCGGGTTTTGCGCTTATTCCGGCCCGTTAACCGGCCTTTGACGCAATTGCGCCATTCTCCGTGCGCCACCACGGGGATACGCACATGTCCGGCCGGAACTGTGCCGTCGACCTCAGCCACCTTGCCCGTTATACGGGTGGCGACGAGGCTCTCAATGCCGAAGTCCTGAGGCTGTTCGAGACGCAGACCAGCGAAATCGTCGGGCGCCTGCAGGCAATCCTCGATGCCCGGGATGCCAAGTCCTGGAAAGAAGCAACCCATACGTTGAAGGGTGCGGCGCGCGGCGTTGGCGCCTTCGAACTCGCCGACGCGGCGGCGTTCGCCGAACCGATCGATCCGGTCAGGGATCGCGGCAACGCATCGCTCGCCATCAAGGCGATGGAAACCACGGCGCAGGCCGTTCAGTCCTTCATCAAATCCTATCTCGAACGCTGACCCTTCGCATCGAAAACCCTGAA
>JAGWVX010000431.1 GCA_018970685.1 Alphaproteobacteria bacterium
GGCACCGCGATGGCGATGGCGTAAAGCCCGCAATAGAGCAGATAGGCGTGCAACGAAAGCATGCGTTACTCCTGGCCCGCGAAGCGGCCATTCTCGACCGCGAAGACATCGGCGCGCGTCGCAAGGCTGTCGAATAAGGATAAATCGGTTCCAGTCATCCAGGCCTGCGCGCCGAGTGCGAGAATTTCCTCGAACAGGGCGGCGCGGCGGCGCACATCTAGATGCGCCGCGATCTCGTCCAGCAAGAGCACGGGCGCTAGCCCGTCGCGCGCCTTTGTCAGTTCCCGGGCGTCGGCCAGCACGATGGACACCAGCAGCGCTTTCTGTTCGCCGGTGGAGCACTCGCGAGCGTCGGCCCGTTTTTGTGTGTGGCGCACGGCGAGATCGCTCAGATGCGGCCCGAAGGTCGTGCGTCCGCATTCGGCGTCCTGGATGCGCGAATGCGCTAGCCGCTCGCGGATGTCGGCTTCGGTATCGCTGCCGCGTTCGGCCAACAGCACATCCGTCTCGCCGTCCAGCGTCAGATGTGCGCAAGGGAAGGCGCCCGCTTCGCCGCGTTCCGCCAGCGTGGCGTTCAGCTGCTCAACGGCTGCCGCGCGCGCCGCCGCCATCGCGGTGCCGGCTTCGGCCATCTCGGCTTCGAGCCCGTCCAGCCACATCGGATCGCGCGGCCCGAATTTCAGCAGGCGCGCACGTTCGCGCATCGCCGTCTCGTAGCGCACCGTGCGCCGTGCATGTGCCGCATCGAAGCCTAACACCAGCCGGTCGAGGAAACGCCGCCGCCCCGACGCACCTTCCGCAAACAAGCGATCCATAGCGGGTGTCAGCCAAATCATCTGCACGATCTCTCCGAGATCGGCCGAGCCGTGCGCCGCCACGCCGTTGAGCCGCACTACACGTCGTTCGCCGCCGTTGGGTCCGACGGTCAATCCGGTGCCGACTTCGTAGCTTTCCGCGCCGCGCGTTACCACAGCCGCCACCGCCCACAGCGCGTCGCTCGAAACCGACGGCCCGTGCCGCACGTGTTCAGAAAGCTTGGCCCCGCGCAGCCCGCGTCCGGGCGCTAGCAGGGAGATCGCGTCGAGAATATTCGTCTTGCCGGCGCCGTTCGGACCCGCCAGCACCACTGGCCGTCCGCCCACCGCTAGTTCTGCTGACGCATAGGAGCGGAAGTTGGTCAACTGCACCCGCGTTATGGCGAGACGCGTGTCGCCCTTCGAGGCTCGCTGCTCTCGCTCCTCAGGGTGACGCGCTTTGCTCAAGCCGTCATCCTGAGAAGCGCCGCGGAGCGGCACTTCGAAGAATGGCGGTGTACGCGCTATTTCCATGCAACTCCCATTACGTCATCCTGAGGTGCGTCGCGCCGCGACGCCTCGAAGGATGGCGTGGTCCAAAGCATCAAACCCGCATCGGCATCAGGACATAGAGCGTGCGCGCATCATCCGTGTCCTCGATGATGGTCGGCGAGCCGGCGTCGGACAGTAGAAAGCGCACCGACTTACCCTCGATCTGTCCGGTGATGTCCAGCAAATAGCGGGCGTTGAAGCCGATCTCGATCGGCGTCGCGCTGTAGGTGGCGCCCAGATCTTCCGTCGCCGTACCGCTTTCCGGATTGACCACCGACAAGGTCACCTTGTCCTTGGCCAGCACCAGTTTCACGGCGCGCGTCTTGTCGGCGGAGATGGTCGACACGCGGTCGACTGCCTGTCCGAACTCTTTGGCTTCCAGTGCCAACGACTTGTCGTTGCCGGCCGGAATGACACGCTGATAGTCGGGGAAGGTCCCGTCGATCAGCTTCGACGTCAAGTCCACGCCGTTGAAGGCGAACTGGATCTTGGTGTCCGACAGTGAGACTTCGATGGCACCGTCGGCGTCGTCGAGCAGGCGGCGCAGCTCCTGCACCGTTTTGCGCGGCACGATCACGCCGGGCATGTCGGCGGCGCCTTCGGGAAGCTCCAACTCGTAGCGCGCCAGCCGGTGGCCGTCTGTGGCCGCGGCGCGCAACGCCTGCGCCTTGCCGTCCTTCGCCGCGTGCACGTAGATGCCGTTGAGATAGAAACGTGTCTCTTCGGTCGAGATGGCAAAACGCGTCTTGTCGATCAGCCGCTTCAGATCGTCGACTGCCAGACGGAAGCGATGGGGCAGGGCCCCCGCTGCCATCTGCGGGAAATCCTCTTTGGGCAGGCACGCCAGCTCGAAGCGCACCGTGCCGGCGGACACCGCCAACCGTCCGCCTTCGCTGGCTAAGAGCTCGGCCTGCACCTGCGAACCATCCGGCAGCTTGCGGACGATGTCGTAGAGCATGTGTGCGGGCGCCGTCGCCGAGCCATTGCGCAGTACGTCGGCCGGGATCGCTTCGACGATTTCGATGTCCAGATCGGTGGCCGTGAGCTTCAAGGTACCTTTGGCCGCCTCAATCATGACGTTCGAGAGGATTGGGATGGTGTTACGCCGTTCGACGACGCTTTGGACATGGCTGAGCGCCTTCAGAAGAGCGCCACGTTCGACGTTGATTTTCATGGGTCTTTCGACTGCCGTG
>JAGWVX010000032.1 GCA_018970685.1 Alphaproteobacteria bacterium
GTGCGCCTTGGCGAGGCCGAAGTCGAGCGCATCATCCGGCTGGTGGCCTCGCATGTCCGGGTCGAGGTGCATTCCGGCAGCCCGGTGGTAAGTGCGGAGTTGCCGCCGCGTGACGACGGCATTGCCGGGGAGCGCTTCGAAGGCATCCTGCCGCCAGTGGCCGCGGCGCCGTGCTTTACGATCCGCAAGCCCGCGGCGCGCGTCTATACGCTCGACGACTATCTGAACGACCGCATCCTTTCGTCCCTGCAGGCCGAGGCATTGCGCAAGGCGGTGAACGAGCGCCGCAATCTTCTTATCGCCGGCGGCACCAGTTCGGGAAAAACCACACTCGCCAACGCGCTTCTGGCCGAGATGGCCGGGCTCGACGAACGGGTAATCCTGCTCGAAGACACCCGCGAACTGCAATGCGCGGCGCCCGATTGCGTGGCTCTGCGGACCAAGCCCGGCGTGGTCACGCTCGCGGACCTTGTCCGCTCGACGCTGCGCTTCCGTCCCGACCGGATCATCGTCGGTGAAGTGCGCGGGCCGGAAGCCCTCGACATGCTCAAGGCCTGGAACACCGGCCATCCCGGCGGAATCGCGACCGTACATGCGAATTCCGGGCGGGCGGCGCTTTACCGGCTCGAACAGCTCATCCAGGAAGCGGTCGTTACGGTACCTCGCCGGCTCATCGCCGAAGCGATCGACATGATCGTCTTCATCCAGGGCCGTGGGGTCTCGCGCCGCATAGAGACCATCAGCGAAGTCACCGGCCTCGATCGGGATGGCGATTACGCCGTCCGGGACCTCGCAATCCACCGGCTCCAAGCCCTCTGACCGAAAGGACCCGTGCCCATGTCTTCGTCTCCGTCCATTTTGCCCTCGCGCATCCTGCGGCTCCTAATGTCCGGTGCCGCTGCGGCACTCCTCTTATGCGGCGAGGCCTATGCCGCCGGCTCAAACATGCCGTGGGAACAGCCGCTGCAGCAGATTCTCGATTCCGTGCAAGGCCCGGTCGCCAAGATCATCGCGGTGATGATCATCATCATCACCGGCCTGACGCTTGCCTTCGGGGAGACCGCAGGCGGATTCCGGCGGCTGATCCAGATTGTCTTCGGGCTCTCCATCGCCTTCGCGGCATCGAGCTTCTTCCTTTCCTTCTTCAACTTCGGCGGGGGAGCGCTGGTGTGATGGCTCACATCGACGGCTTTGACGTGCCGCTGCACCGGGCGCTGACCGAACCGATCCTGCTGGGTGGCGCGCCGCGTGCCATTGCCATCGTCAACGGCACGCTCGCCGCCGCCCTGGGCCTCGGGCTTCAAATGTGGCTCGCGGGGCTTCTGTTCTGGATCGTCGGCCATTCTCTGAGTGTCTTCGCGGCCAGGCGCGATCCGGATTTCGCGGCCGTGGTGGCGCGGCATCTTCGCCAGCGGGGATGGCTTTCATGCTGAACCTCGCCGAATACCGCACCAAATCCGACCGGCTTGCCGATCATCTGCCCTGGGCGGCACTGGTGGCGCGCGGCGTCGTACTCAACAAGGACGGCAGCTTTCAGCGCACCTTGCGATTTCGCGGTCCCGATCTCGAAAGCGCGACCGAAGCCGAACTCGTCGGCGCCTGCGCGCGTCTCAACAATGTGCTGCGCCGCTTCGGGTCCGGATGGGCCCTGTTCTTTGAGGCCGAGCGTTTCGAGGCGCCGGGTTATCCGCAGTCGCGCTTTCCCGACGCCGCATCCTGGCTGGTCGATGAGGAACGGCGCGCAAGCTTCGAGGCTGAAACCGATCCGCTGCTGGCTCAGGCCAGGAAGGTCCATTTCGAGAGCGTCTATCACCTCACACTTCTCTATATGCCGACAGCCGACCAGGTGGCCCGCACCGAGGAGGCACTTCTCGAGCGCGCCGAACCCGAGAAGGGGCGCGATTGGCACCAGGAGCTCACCGGCTTTGTCGCGGAGACGGAGCGCGTGCGCGATCTTCTTTCCGGCTTCATGCCGGAAGTCGAGGCGCTCGACGACGCCGGGACGCTCACTTATCTGCACAATACGATCTCGGCCCACCGCCAGCATGTCGCCGTACCCGAAACCTCGCTCTATCTCGACGCCATCCTTGCCGATACGCCGCTCAGCGGCGGTATCGAGCCCGTGCTGGGCGACCGGCATCTGCGCACGATTACGGTGCTCGGCTTTCCGAACCTCACGCAGCCAGGGATTCTCGACGCCCTCAATCATCTCGACTTCGCGTATCGCTGGATGACGCGCTTCATCGCCCTCGATAAGACCGAGGCGACCAAGACGCTGACCAGGCTGCGCCGGCAGTGGTTCAACAAGCGCAAGTCCATCACCGCGCTCCTGCGCGAGGTGCTCTACAATCAGCCGGTCCAGCTCTACGATTCCGATGCCGACAACAAGGTGGTGGATGCCGATCTGGCGCTCCAGGCGCTGGGCGGCGACCACATCGCTTTCGGTTATCTGACCGCCACCATCACGGTGGTGGACGAAGATCGTCTGCGGGCCGATGAGAAGCTGCGCGCGGTCGAGCGCATCGTCACCGGCATGGGCTTCACCTCCATCCGCGAGGGTATCAACGCGGTGGAGGCGTGGCTCGGCTCCTTGCCGGGACATGCTTACGCCAATGTGCGCCAGCCCATCATTCATACCCTGAACCTGGCGCACCTCGTGCCCTTGTCCTCGGTCTGGGCCGGGCCCGCGCGCAACGACCACCTGGACGGCCCGCCGCTCATCTACGCCGAGACCAGCGGCTCGACCCCGTTCCGTTTTTCGACGCATGTCGGCGATGTCGGCCATATGCTGATTGTGGGACCGACCGGGGCCGGCAAGTCAGTGCTGCTCGCGCTGATGGCGCTGCAATTCCGCCGCTACGCCGGTGCCCAGCTCACCATCTTCGACAAGGGCTTTTCGGGCCGGGCTGCGGTGCTCGCCATGGGCGGGGAGCATCATGCGCTGGGTTCGGGAGGTTCGCTGGCGTTTCAGCCTCTGCGCAACATCGACGACCCGGCCGAACGGAGCTGGGCCGCCGAATGGATCGCAGCCCTGTTTGCCCATGAGAAAGTCGCCGTCACGCCGGACGTGAAGGACACGGTCTGGTCGGCGCTGTCGAGCCTCGCATCGGCGCCGATGGAAGAGCGCACGCTGACCGGCCTTTCGGTCCTGTTGCAGTCGAATGCCCTCAAATCGGCGCTGATGCCTTACACGCTGGAGGGCCCGTTCGGCCGGCTGCTCGACGCCGCTGAGAACCGGCTTGCGCTCGCGGACGTGCAATGTTTCGAGACCGAGGAGCTGATGCATGAAACCGGAGCGGTTCTGCCGGTTCTCACTTATCTTTTCCATCGCCTCGAAGACCGCTTCGACGGACGCCCAACGCTGCTCGTCCTCGACGAGGCTTGGGTCTATCTCGACAATCCGCTCTTTGCCGCGCGTATCCGCGAATGGCTGAAGGTTCTGCGCAAGAAGAATGTCGCCGTCGTTTTCGCCACCCAATCGCTCGCCGACATCGCCGACAGCACCATCGCGCCTGCCATCATCGAGTCCTGTCCGCAGCGTATCTTCCTGCCTAACGATCGCGCCATCGAGCCGCAGGCGCGCGCGGCCTATGACCGCTTCGGCCTGAACGACCGCCAGATCGAATTGATCGCCCGCGCCACGCCGAAGCGCCACTACTATCTGCAATCACGGCGCGGCAACCGTCTCTTCGAGCTCGACCTCGGGCCCATCGCGCTCGCCCTGTGTGGTGCGTCTTCCCCGGCGGATCAGCAGCGCATTGACGACGTGCTCGCCGAACATGGCCCGGACGGCTTTGCCGCCGCCTTCCTTGCTTCAGCCGATCTTGGTTGGGCCGCCGATCTGCTCTCCCGCTTTCCCTCGCAACAAGGAGCCTCGCCATGAGAACGCACTTGCGCTGTGCAACGGCCATAGCCCTTGTCCTGACCGTTTCGGCGCCATTCGTCCTGTCCAATCCGGCCCTCGCGCAATGGGCCGTCATCGACAGCGCCAATCTGGCTCAGAACGAACTTGAGGCGGCGCGCGCGCTTGAGCAGATCAACAACCAGATCCAATCGCTCCAAAACGAAGCGACGATGCTGCAGAACATGGCACGCAATCTCGCGAGCCTGAATGTTTCGCAGCTCGGCGGGATGACAAGCGATCTCCAACAGATCAGCAACCTGATGAACCAGGCGCAAGGCATCGCCTTCAACGTCCAGTCGGTTCAGACCGCATTCCAGCAGCGCTATCCACAGCAATATGGCGCGAATACCACCATTCCGCAGCTCGAAAGCGATGCGCAAACCCGCTGGCAGAATGCACGGGATGCCTTTCAGCAAACGATGCTGGTCCAGTCGCAGATCGCTGAGACTGTGCAGACGGATTCGTCGAAGCTCGCCACGCTGGTCGATGCCTCCCAAGGCGCCGGCGGCAATCTGCAGGTGAGCCAAGCGACCAACCAGCTTCTGGCGCTCTCGATCAAGCAGCAGCTTCAGATCGAATCCCTGATGGCGGCGCAGGGACGAGCCGATGCGCTGAACGATGCCAACAACGCCGAGGCCGAGGAAGAAGGGCGCGCCGCCCTTGAGACCTTCCTTGGCACAAGCAACGCCTATACGCCGCAGTGATCAGGCGGGCGGCGGGATACCGATGCGATGAACAATCTGAATATCATCGATCAGTTCATGCAGACCTTCATCCGCTATATCGACAGCGGATTCGGGCTTCTGAACGGCGATGTCGTCGCGCTCACCTCCGTCCTGATCGGCATCGACATCACGCTGGCGGGCCTCTTCTGGGCGCTCGATCAGGAAGGCGATGTGCTGGCGCGCCTGATCAAGAAGACACTCTATATCGGCGCCTTCGCCTTCATAATCGGCAACTTCAAGAATCTCTCGACAATCATTTTCAATTCGTTTTCCACGCTCGGGCTCAATGCGACGGCGACGGGTCTGACGGCCCAGGACCTGCTCAAGCCCGGCAAGCTCGCCGAGACCGGATTCGCCGCCGCCTGGCCGTTGTTGCACCAGGCCGGACAGCTCATCGGCATCACCACCTTCTTCTCGCATTTCGTCACCATCCTCGTGCTGGTCGTCGCCTGGCTCATCGTCGTTCTGAGCTTCTTCGTTCTGGCCATTCAGCTCTTCATCACGGTGCTCGAGTTCAAGCTGACGACGCTGGCCGGCTTCGTGCTGGTGCCGTTTGCGCTCTGGAACAAGACGGCGTTCCTGGCCGAGCGTGTGCTCGGCAATGTCGTATCGTCCGGCGTCAAGGTGATGGTGCTGGCTGTCATCATCGGCATCGGCTCGACGCTGTTTTCCACCTTCACGACCGCCGCCCAGGGCCAGCAGCCGACACTCGCCGGCGCCATGTCGCTGGTGCTGGCGGCGCTCACGCTCTTCGGTCTCGGCATCTTCGGTCCGGCGATTGCCACCGGTCTGGTCTCCGGCGCGCCGCAGCTTGGCGCCGGGGCCGCCATCGGCACGGCGGGTGCTGTCGCAGGAACTGCGGTGCTGGCGGGTGGCGCGGCGCTTGGCGGAGCGCGTCTTCTGGGGGCCGCGGGATCGGGCGGGCTTGCTGCCATCCGTGCCGGAACCGCGATGGGGTCGGCCGCGTCGACAGCCTATAACCTTGGCTCGGCCACCTCCGGCGCCACCGGCATGGCGGGCGTTGCGGCCGGGATCGGTGGCGTCGCGCGTGCCGGCGGCGGCGCCGTCATGCAAGGCGCCCGCTCGGCCTTCGCTCGGGCTGGCGCTTCGCTGTCGGAGAGCGCGCAGGCGGGGCGCCAGGCGGCTTGGCGCGCAACCGGCGGCGGTCCGACGAAATCGTCCGCTTCGCCAACATCCCCCACCAACAGTGCCGCACCCAGCGGTGGCTCCGCCATGCCGGGCTGGGCACAGCGGCTGCAATCGCAACAGCGCGCCCGTCATCTGCGCCAGACCACGGCGCAAGCGATCAAGGAAGGCGACCGGCCCAGCGCCGGCGCCAATCCCGAACTCAATGCGGGGGAGGAATAGACCATGTTGTTCAAGCGGACCCTTCAGCGCTACGGCAAGACACCCGAGCCGGTCACGCCCTATCAGAAGGCGGCGCAGAACTGGGACGAACGCATCGGTTCGGCCCGCGTGCAGGCGAAGAACTGGCGTTTCATGGCGTTCGGTTGTCTCGTCTTGTCGATCGGCCTTTCAGCTGGTCTCATCTGGCAATCCATGCAGAGCCGCGTCACGCCGTATGTCGTCGAAGTCGACAAGCTCGGCGAGGTGCAGGCGGTCGCCCCCGCGATCGAGCATTACCAGCCGACGGATGCGGAAATCGCCTGGTATCTCGCGCGTTTCATCACCGATGTCCGCTCGCTGCCGATCGATCCGGTCCTGGTACGGAAGGATTGGCTTGAGGCCTATGGTTTCGCCACCGATCACGCGGCCGTTTTCCTCAACGGTTATGCGCAGGCCAACGATCCGTTCAAGGCGATCGGCGACCGCAGCGTCTCCGTCGATGTCACCAGCGTCGTGCGCGCTTCCGATACCTCGTTCCAGGTGAAGTGGACCGAGATAACCTATCAACAAGGCAGTCTCGTCTCGACCACGCGCTGGACCGCCATCCTCACCATTCTCGTCAAACCGCCGCGCACCGCTGAGGTGCTGCGCAAGAATCCGCTCGGCCTCTACGTCGACAGCATCGCCTGGTCGCGCGAGTTCGACGCCGGCGCCAAGAACTGAAGGAGTTATCATGCGAAACGTCCACACCACGCTTGTGATTACTGTCTCGGCACTTGCGCTCGCTGCTTGTGCCAGCCAGACGCCCCCGCCGGCCATCTCCTATGACAACGGAGACTTCAAACCGGCAGCGATCGAGACTGAGCCGTCCAAGCTGGTGAAGATCGTTACGATTGCGAAGCCTTTGCCGCTGCCCGGTCAGCTTCAACCGCCGCCGAGCTTCGGCGCGAGTCACGACAAGACGCCGCCGACTACGCGCGTGGAAGCCGCCAACAAGGCGGCACTCCTGGAGCCGACGATGCACGGCTACATCAATGCCATCCAGGTCTATCCCTTCGTGCAAGGCGCGCTTTATCGCCTCTATGCCGCGCCCGAAGAGGTGACCGACATCGCGCTGCAGCCGGGCGAGACGCTGAGTTCGATATCGGCCGGCGATACGGTGCGCTGGGTAGTGGGCGACACCACCAGCGGTTCGGGCACCGACAAGCAGGTGCATGTTCTGGTCAAACCCTTTGCGCCGGGCCTCAAGACCAACCTCGTCATCATGACGGACCGGCGCAGCTACCACCTGGAACTGGATAGCACCGAGCATACTTCGATGGCGGCGATTTCCTGGACCTATCCTGAGGACGAGCTCGTCGCGCTTCGCCAGCAGAATCAAGAGGCCGAATCCGCCGCGCCCATTGCCGCGAATGTCTCGCTTGCGGATCTGCATTTCCGTTACGCGGTCAGCGGCGACCGTCCGCCCTGGCGGCCGGTGCGCGCCTTCGACGACGGCAGCAAGGTCTATATCGAGTTTCCAAGCCGGATCGATCAGGGCGAAGCGCCGCCGCTCTTCGTCGTCGGACCCCAGGGCGGCAGCCAACTCGTAAATTACCGTGTCCGCGGCAATTATTACATCGTCGATCAGTTGTTCGCCGCGGCCGAACTCCGTCTCGGCGAAAAGCCGCAGCAGGTCGTGCGGATTTCGCGCACCGATGGCGTGGCCGCGGCACCCGATAGCATCTGGTAGGGAGGCCAAACATGAGCGATCCTGTGCAGCCGCCTAAAGTCAGCCCGTCCGCCAAAGCCGCGGCAGATGCGAAGGTGGATCCCGAGACCCTGGTCTTGAAGGCTTCGCCCCGCCGCGTGGTCCGCTTCAAGCGCAATCTGCTCATCGGCATTGCGGCTATCGGCTGCGTCGCGATCTTTGGCATCACCTGGATGGCGCTCAAGGCGCCGCATTTTCAGCTGGACCAGAACAACAGCCAGACCGCCGGCACGGCCAACAAACCGGCACCCGATGCTGTCGCCAAGCTGCCCGCGAATTACAGCCAGATGCCAAAACCGAAACTCGGGCCACCACTGCCGGGCGATCTGGGGCTCGGGATCGTGCAGCGGGAAAATCAGCTGGGCGTTTCACCGGATGGCTCAAACACCGATGACGCGGTGGCACAGGCCGAGCACATGCGTCTGGCGCAGCAGACTCAGCATGCCCACGAGTCCGGTGTGTTTTTCCAGGTCACTCGGCACAGTTCCGCAGCAACCGCGCCGAAAGCCGTCGCGACGCCGGCGTCCGTGGCGGCACAAGCGACGGAAGCTAGAGCCGCAAACGCAAACCGTCTCAACCTCGACCTTGAGCGCGATCAGAATGACCAACAGCGTAAGACCGATTTCATCCACCAGTCTGCCGCCCGCAGCATCTATAACGACCATGCGGTTCAGACGCCGGCGTCGCCTTATGAAGTGCTGGCTGGCACCGTCATCGCGGCCAGTCTTCTGACGGGTCTTAATTCCGATTTGCCGGGACTCGTCACCGCGCAGATAACCGAAAACGTCTATGATTCGGTTTCCGGGCGCGTGTTGTTGATCCCGCAGGGATCCCGCCTCATTGGGTCGTACGACAGCGTCGTCGCTTTCGGCCAATCGCGCGCGCTCGTCGTCTGGCAGCGCATCATCATGCCGGACGGCTCTTCGATCCAGATCGATAATCTGCCCGCAACCGATCCTGCCGGCTATGCCGGGCTTGAAGACGAAGTCGATTACCACACCTGGATACTGCTCAAGGGCATTGCGATGTCCACCCTGCTGGGTGTCGGCACGCAAGTCACCTTTGGCGGCAGCCAGAGCAATCTCGTCGAAGCGATCCGCGAATCGACACAGGAGAGCACGAACCGGGCCGGCCAGCGCATCGTCGAGAAGGATCTCAACATCCAGCCCACGATCACGGTCCGGCCCGGCTGGCCGCTGCGCGTCATCGTGCACAAGGACCTCATCTTGCGGCCGTATCAGGGTTGAGGGAGATACATCATGCCCGACTTGAAGCTCGCGAAACTTCCGGACCGCACACCGGTCAAGATCGCCATCACAGTGCAGCCCGAACTGAATGCCGCGCTCCGCCAATATGCTGAGGTCTATCGCACGACCTACGGGGAAGCGGAGTCCATCTCTGAGCTCATTCCCTTCATGCTCGACGCATTTCTCGCGAGCGATCGTGGCTTCGCCAAGGCACAGAAGGGGGGACTTTCCGATGCGCCGCCGGATACCGGAACCCGGCGACGCACACGCCGCGCATCCTCGCAACCCTCGTTACCCACCAGCACGGAGGAATAGACCATGTCTTCCATAGGTGCGTTTACGCCCGCCAAGGATGGCGGTTGGACTGGAAGCATTCACACGCTGACGATCAATACCAAGCTCCGCTTCGTCCCCAACGACAATCGCGACAACGACAATGCTCCTGCCTTCCGCGTGTTCGCCGGACAGTCGCAGATCGGCGACGCCTGGGAGGCGCGTTCCAACGGCGACAAGCCGAAGGATTATCTGCGGGTAAAGCTCGACGATCCAAGCCTCGTGGAGCCCATCAGTGCCGCGCTCTTCCCCTCAGAGGATTGCAGCACGGCCCAGCTTGTCTGGAACCGGCGCCGCAACGAGGCCTGAGTTTCGTCCAAATTAATGAAGGCGGGCAGCGTGCATGAGCCGGCGCCACAAACATCGCAGCGAATTGAACGGCGCAGACGATGAGCTTACCAGAGCAACGTTGGCGCTTTGGCAGCCGCGTGCAACTCGCCGGCTTTCGGCCGAAGACGCTCGGGAGATGGCCGCAAACGTCGTGGGCTTCTTCCAATTACTGCAAGAATGGGATGTGGCTGACCGGCAAAAGCGCCGCCGAAATGACCATCCGACCAGGGTGCCCAGCATCTCGTCTGGCAGAGCAGGTCCCACCGGAATTAGCAGTCTTGACAGATTGTGCCCAAAATGAGATCAATGATATCATCGTTCTCATGGAGGGCCAAATGCCCGGGAACCTGCATGTGCGTAATCTAGACGACGATTTGATCGTTCGGTTGAAGCGCCGCGCGCAGCGTCATGGCCGTTCGACTGAGGCTGAGCATCGGGAGATTCTTCGTCAGGTTTTGGCCAACGAAGACGAAACATCCTTCGACAAATTAGCTGCGGACCTGCGCAAGCTCACGAAGAAGCGGAAGCAGACACCCTCCGAGGAGTTGCTCCGTGAAGGACGCGAGGAGCGGTGAATACGTTCGTCATTGATGCCAGTATCGCCGTCAAATGGGTCATCGAAGAGGATGGCACGGCCAACGCGCTAGCGCTTCGCGGCCGTACGAAGCTGATTGCTCCAGAACTCTTGGTGGCCGAATGTGCGAACATCTTTTGGAAGAAGGCGCAGCGAGGTGAACTGACCAAAGATGAGGCACTCTTTGCGGCTCGTCTTATTCAGCCCTCAGATGTCGAACTTCTCCCGACCCGAGTGCTATTGGAACCTGCAACGCGAATCGCAATAGAACTCGATCATCCGGCGTACGACTGCCTCTACATCGCGCTGGCGATAGAGCGTGACTGCCGATTCGTGACCGCAGACGGCCGGCTCCTCCGCAAGCTCGGTGAAGGGCATCGGCGTCAGTTTCGTGATAGAGTGATCGCGCTAGCGGACGCCGTCGGAGGCGCCGCCTGACCTGACGTTTGGAAAGCGCTGAACTATGAGCAACGAGAAAAAGACGGGGCCAATGAGAGAGCCTGTCAAGGCCTTGCTTTATGCGCGCGTTTCGTCGAAGGAGCAGGAAAAGGAGGGATATTCGATACCGGCCCAACTTAAACTTCTGCGGGGGTATGCGGTAACGAATGGCATCACGATTGTTGAGGAATATATCGATGTCGAGACCGCCAAGCAAAGTGGTAGGGCGAACTTCGGCGAGATGGTGAAGTATTTCCGCAAGCATCCGAACGTGCGGACCTTGCTTGTCGAGAAGACCGATCGGCTCTATCGCAACCTTAAGGACTGGGTCACGTTCGACGAGCTGGACGCCGAGATTCATTTCGCGAAGGAGGGATTCCTTCTCTCGCGAGATTCCAGATCCTCCGAAAAGTTCATGCACGGCATCAAGGTGCTGATGGCCAAGAACTATATCGATAACCTTTCAGAGGAAGCTCGGAAAGGGATGCAGGAGAAGGCGGAGCAAGGTATTTGGCCGACGAAAGCGCCGCTGGGCTATCGGAATGTGACAGCCCCGCACGGCAAGAAGGTAATCGAGCCTGACCCGGAGGTCGCGCCGATTATCGCGCACATGTTCTACTGGTATGTGCAAGGCGACATGTCGCTCAAAGACGTTGCGGAGAATGCCCGCGCCATGGGGCTGGCCTATCGCCGGACCGGGGCGGCCGTTCCGGTCAGCGCCGTTCACACCGTCCTGCGCAACAGAATCTATACAGGCGAGTTCGAATGGAAGGGCCGCCGCTTTCGCGGCCAGCACAAGGCCCTCATCAGCCGCGAACTCTATGAGCGCGTACAAGGCGTCCTCGACGGGCGCCACGCCAGTAAGCACCGCAGTACGAAGCACGAATTCGCATTCTCTCACCTGGTTACTTGCGGCCACTGCGGCTGTTCCTTGGTGGGAGAACGCAAGAAGAGAAAATACGTCTACTATCATTGCACGGGCTACAAGGGGAAATGTGGCGAGCCTTATGTGCGCGAAGAGGTGCTTGAGGCAGAGTTTTTGCGGGTGCTGGGTAGCATCCGCTTCAACGACGATGTTTTCGAGTGGGTGCGCAAAGCACTCCGCGATAGCCATGACGAGCAGAAGCAAGAGTGCGAGGCGGCGATTCAGCGTCATCGGGCAGAATGGGAACGGCTTCAGAAACGCATACACGCGATGTACATCGATAAGCTCGACGGCAAGATCGATGATGCGTTCTTCCGGCGCATGTCGGCGCAATGGCGGGACGAGCAACTCCGTTGCGAGCACGAGATCGCGCTTATCGATGTGGCGGACCGCGATTATCTCGACAGCGGCGTCCGCCTTCTTGAGCTTGCTCACAACGCTCGGCGCCTGTTCGAGCAGCAGGGTCCGGAAGAGAAGCGCAAGCTCTTGAATTTTGTGGTTTCGAACTCGACGTGGCAGCATGGGGTGCTCACCACGACGCTTCGACAACCTTTTGATCTATTGGCAGAAACGGCTGCGCTTGCCGCTCGCTTGGCCGGTCCGGATGGCGCCATTCCGCCTGGGCATCCAGTTTGGCTGGGGGACTAGGATTCGAACCTAGACTAGCGGAGTCAGAGTCCGCGGTCCTACCGTTAGACGATCCCCCAACGGGCGCCCCGTTTAGCCCACTATCGCGGCCGCTTTCAAGGACAATGCGCCGGCTCCTCGCCGCACACAGCCGGTCCGGGCCGCGCGGCCGCCGCGGTCGGGAGGCCCCCCGGCCGCAAGCCGGCACTTTGCCTGCCGCCGGTTTGGCCATTCATGTTAGCGTTCGCGGAACGACGCAGGAATCGGGCCATTGAACCAGACGCGGCGGCAACCAAAGGAGCGGGGCACGGGCCGGCGCGGGCCGCTGCTGGCGGCGCTCGACCTGGGCACCAACAACTGCCGGCTGCTGATCGCCGCGCCGGGGCACGACGGCAATCTGCGCATCGTCGATTCTTTCTCCCGCATCGTGCGATTGGGCGAGGGCACCTCGCGCACCGGCGTCCTCAGCGAGGCCGCGATGGAGCGGACGGTCGCGGCGCTGAAGATCTGCGCCGGCCGTCTCGGCAAGCATCAGGTGCATCATGTTCGCGCCGTCGCCACGGAAGCCTGTCGCCGGGCGGCCAATGCCGACGTGCTGATCGGGCGCGTGGCCAGGGAAACCGGCATCCGTCTGTCGGTGGTCACGGCGGCGGAGGAGGCGCGCCTGGCCGCGATCGGCTGCGCGCCGCTAATCGGCAGGAATTACGAAGGTGCGCTCGCGTTTGATATCGGCGGCGGTTCCACCGAGGTGATCTGGCTGCGGCGGGGGAGCGGCGCATCGTCGCTCCGGCAATTCGCTTCCATTCCGCTGGGCGTCATGTCGCTGGCGGAGGCCGACGGCCTTTCGTCATTCGCCGACATGCGGCAGATGATGTTGGCGCGCTTCGCCGGCGTTCGGCGCGAAATGGACAAGACGGCCGCCTTCGAAATCGCGAGCCATCATTTGCTCGGCACCTCGGGCACGGTGACGACCTTGGCCGGCGTCGCCATGAACCTGCCTCACTATATACGGTCGCAGGTCGATGCCTCCTGGCACGATTGCGCCGACATCCTAAAGGTGGTTGACAGGCTGGCGGGTTTGGATCGGGCGGAGCGCGCGGCGCTCGGCTGCGTCGGCGATGAGCGCGCCGATCTG
>JAGWVX010000432.1 GCA_018970685.1 Alphaproteobacteria bacterium
GTTGACACATTCCATGCACTGGGAGCACTCCCCACAGTTCATGCAGCGCTGGGCCTCTTGGCGCGCCTCCGCCTCCGTCATGACCTTTTCATAGCATTCAAATGTTTTCCGGCGCTCGTCGAGCGACAGCAGCGGTTGTGGAACAGGCTGACGTTCCACGAAATGTTCTGCTTCTTCGAGCACGACAGTCTTGTCGGTCTTGTCGAGGACGCCATCGAACGACATGTCTAGCGACTCGCCCTTCAAATGACGGTCCATGTAGAATGCCGCCCGCCGTCCTTGCGCGATGGCATTGATGATCATCGTGGGCGCCGTAACGCAGTCGCCGGAAGCAAAAATATCTGGATCGGCCGTCTGACAGGTCTGCGGATCCGCGATCAGCAGGCCTTTGCCGTTCTTCATTTCGCTCCGGAAATAGCCAGTTGACGGCAACAGGCCGATCGCCAGGACCGCCATATCGATTGGAACCACTTTTTCCGAACCTTCGATTGGAACCGGCCGACGACGGCCGCTCTCATCCGGGGCGCCCAACGCCATGCTTATGCATTCGACGGCGACAAGCTTGCCGTCCTTGCCGATGAACCGCTTGGGCGTACTCATGAGCATGAGTTCGACGCCCTCGTCTTCGGCCCCTTGGATCTCCCAGTCATGCGCCAGCATCTCCTTGCGCCCGCGCCGATAATTGATGATGACCCGCCTCGCCCCCATGCGGATGGCGGCACGCGCCGGGTCCATTGCCGAGTTGCCGCCGCCGATGACCATGACGGTCTTGTTTCTTACGTCGGGCATCTTGCCGATATTGAGTTCGTGCAGGAACTCCATGCAACCCATGACGCCAATCAGATCGTAACCTTCGATATCCAGACCGTTTTCATTCGACGCTCCGGATGCGATCAGGATGGCGCTGAATCCGTGCCGTTTGAGGTCCGGCAAGGACGTGATTCTGTGTCCGGTTTTGATGTCAACACCCAACGCCGTCACGTTCTTGATGTCTCGATCTACAACGTCTTTAGGAAGGCGATAGGCGGGGATGGCGGTTCGCAGCATGCCGCCCGCTTCCTTTTCCGCCTCGAAAATCGTCACCTGGTGGCCTTGCCGTGCCAGGTAGAAGGCGGCGCTCAGCCCCGCGGGGCCGGAGCCGACGATAGCCACCCGTGTGTCCAGTTGATTTTCGACCGGGCCGTATTCCGGTTCGGGATGCTCGGCATAATAGCGGTCCGCCATGAACCGCTTGAGCCCGCGGATGTGAAGCGTTCCTTCCTTCTCGCCACGTGTGCAGTCGGATTCGCACGGCGCATAGCACGCCCGTGCCAGGCTGCCCACCAAAGGCGCGTTTTCCAGATGCAGGTTGAAAGCCTCTTTGTAGCGACCCGCTCTGATCAGCGAGACGTAGCCGCTGGCCTTGACGTGGGCCGGACAGGTAAAAGTGCACGGCGCTTCTCCGCGCCGGTCGATCACGGCCTTCTTCGGCACCGCCTGTGGAAAGGGAATATGCGCAACTCGGCGCGTGACCAGGTTGTAGTTGTATTGATCCGGCACGGCAACCGTGCAGATTTCTTCGCACTTTCCACAGCCCGTGCAGGCGTCAAAGTCGACATAACTTGCCTTCTTGTGCAGCTCCACAGCGAACGAACCGTCGTCGTTGCGCACAATGCCGTCGACCTCGCTGTAGGTCATGAGCTGCACGTTGGGATGATGCGAAACGGACGCCATTTTCGGCGTCACGATGCAGCTGGCGCAATCCAGGGTCGGGAATACCTTGCTGAGGAGGATGGCCCGTCCGCCGACACTGGCGTTCTTGTCCACCAACAAGACGCGGTAGCCCATATCGCCCATTGACGCCGCGGTTTCCATGCCGGCGACGCCGGCGCCGACAACCATTACGTCGTAATCGAGCGGACGCCTATCAGCATCAGGCTTCAACACGCTGCAACTCCTGTTGAAAGTTGTTCATATGCGCAACGAAATTGTCTGCGCATACGGAACAAAGACCTGCCATTTTCAACCGCTTCGGGCTAATCCCGTGTTCTTTCATCAGTGTCTGCGCCCGCGCCACGAGCGTGCCGGTGCGAGTCGTGCAATCGGGAAGATAAGCGCAATCGCCCCCGCAGGCAGCAATGAACACCCCATCGAAACCACGTTGCAGGGCACGAACGATCCATGAAGGCTTGACGCCGCTGGAGCAGGGCAACGGGATGACTTGAACGGCTGTCGAGTAGTGCAAATGCGCACTGCCTGCCCGATCGATCCCAGGGTCGGAGATTGGGTTGGTCGAGAACACCAGGATGCGGGGATCGCGCGGCATTGCGCCGTCGGCAGTCATCACTTGCCCCGCCTGACGAACACCCGCCAGTAGCCGGCCTCCTCAACGTTGCCGAGGTATTCGTGCCCGACCTTCTTGGCCCACAGCGGAATATCCTCGTTGGTCCCGCGATCGGACGACAGGACTTCCAGGACCCCTGTCACGGGGACCCCGGCCATCGCGCGTTTGGCTTCGAGCAGCGGGCCGGGACACGC
>JAGWVX010000433.1 GCA_018970685.1 Alphaproteobacteria bacterium
GGCCGCGTTTCGTCGAGCTTCTCGTCACCAAGGAAGAATTCGAGCGATATATGGCGTGGGCGCGGTCGGTTTACTGACGCGGAGCTTTTTCCCGGCAGATACCGGCGCGCCCAAACGCCGCGTGCATCGAATCCCCGGGTCCGCGGCATTGCGGTTATGAACTTTCGCACTATATTTCATACCCATCCCCAACGAGGCGGGCATGGGCCGTACGCTTCACAGAATTTTCAATGAAGGCGCCGGCGAGTTGCGCTTCAAGATCGGCGGCCTCTACGCTCTCGTCATCGCCGGAAATGTCGCAGCCTGGCTGTGGGCCCTGACGGCATTTCGCGACTATCCCATTCTTCTCGGCACGGCGCTGCTGGCTTACGGCCTCGGCTTGCGTCACGCGGTGGATGCCGACCATATCGCTTCGATCGACAACGTCACCCGCAAGCTGATGCAGGACGGCAAGCGCCCGGCGGCAGTCGGCTTCTTCTTCTCCCTCGGCCATTCGACCATCGTCGTGCTGGCGTCGCTGGCGATCGCCGTCACGGCCACGGCGTTCAAGGCTCAGTTCTCCGCTATGCGGGACATCGGCGGTTTCATCGGCACCTTGACGTCGGCGGCGTTCCTGCTGGCGATCGCGCTGATGAACCTCGCGATTCTGGTGACGATCTTCCGCACCTTCCAGCGGGTGAAAGCGGGCGCGCCCTATGTCGCCGAGGATCTCGACATGCTGCTGGCGGGGCGCGGCTTCCTGGCCAGGCTATTGCGGCCGCTGTTCCGCATGATCCGCTCGAGCTGGCAAATGTATCCGCTGGGTTTCCTGTTCGGCCTGGGCTTCGATACGGCGACGGAAGTCGGGCTGCTCGGCATTTCCGCGACGCAGAGCGCGCACGGCATGATGCTGTGGTCGATCATGGTGTTTCCGGCCTTGTTCGCGGCCGGTATGGCGCTGGTGGATACGACCGACAGCATCCTGATGCTGGGCGCTTACGGTTGGGCGTTTCTCAAGCCGCTGCGCAAGCTCTATTACAATATGTCGATCACCTTCGTGTCGGTGGTGGTGGCTTTTCTGATCGGCGGTGTCGAGGCGCTTGGGCTGATCGGCGCAAAATTCGAGCTGCACGGCCCGTTCTGGCAAAGCGTGGGCACGCTAAACGGCAGCTTTGGAACGCTCGGATACTTGATCATCGCGATCTTCGTGTTCAGCTGGATCGGTTCGGCGGCAATCTATCGGCTGCTCGGCTACGACCGGATCGAGATCAGTCGATCGCGGTGATGACGCGCCGCAGCGTGTCCACCATGATATCGATATGTTTCTTCTCCGCGATGAGCGCCGGGGCCAGTGCAAAAGTGTCGCCGGTGGTGCGCGCCAGCAAACCCATTTCGAAGGCCTTCACATAGGCTGCAAAACCGCGCTTGGCGGGCTCGCCGGGTATCGACTCGAGTTCGACGCCGCCGATGAAGCCGAGATTGCGGACGTCGACCACCAGCGGCAGGTCGCGCAGGCTGTGCACGGCGTCCTCGAAATACCCGGCGAGCGTGGAGGCGCGTGTCAGCAGTCCGTCCGCTTCGTAGGTATCGAGGGTGCCGAGCGCGGCGGCGCAGGCCATCGGATTGCCGGAATAAGTGTAGCCGTGGAACAGCTCGATGGCGGTGGGCGGTCCCTGCATGAAGGCGTCGTAGATCTTGGACTGTACGAACACTGCGCCCATCGGGATGACGCCGTTGGTCAGCCCCTTCGCGGTGGTGACGATGTCGGGCTCGACGCCGAAATGCTCCACGGCGAACGGTTTGCCGAGGCGGCCATAGCCGGTGATCACTTCGTCGAAAATCAGCAGGATACCGTGGCGGTCGCAGATTTCGCGCAACCGTTTCAGATAGCCTTTGGGTGGAATAATGACGCCCGCCGACCCAGCCACCGGCTCGACGATCACCGCCGCTATGGTGGACGGGTCGTGGAGCTGGCACAGCCGCTCCAGATCGTCGGCATAGTCCGCGCCGTATTCCGGCTCGCCGCGCGCGAAGCGGTTCTCCGCGATGCCGTGGGTGTGCCGCAAATGGTCGACGCCGGCCACTAGGGCGCCGAACATCTTGCGGTTGGCAACCATACCGCCGACCGCGGTGCCGCCGAAGTTCACGCCGTGATAGCCTTTTTCGCGGCCGATCAACCGCACGCGGCCGCCTTCGCCGCGGATGCGATGATAGGCAAGGGCGATCTTCAGTGCGGTCTCGACCGACTCCGACCCAGAATTGGTGAAGAATACATGGTTCAGTTTGCCGGGCATCAGCTTGACCAGCCGGTTGGCGAGTTCGAAGGCCCTGTGATGACCGACCTGGAAGGCGGGCGAATAATCGAGTTCGCCGGCCTGCTTGCGGATCGCCTCGACGATGCGCGGGCGGTTATGTCCGGCGTTGCAGCACCACAGGCCCGAGATGCCGTCGATCACCTCCCGCCCGTCCGCCGTCCGGTAGTACATGCCGTCGGCACTCAACAGCATGCGCGGCTGTTGCTTGAA
>JAGWVX010000434.1 GCA_018970685.1 Alphaproteobacteria bacterium
ACAACGCCCGCGCAAAAGCCGCGCGGCTGGGCAAGGACGACACGCATCGTATTCGCTCCATCGCGCAATTCGTTCCCCAAGCACGTGCTAAACCCCTCGCGCGTAAGGGGAAATTAGTTGATAGCCCGCTTGGCCGCAGTTTCCCGAAAGACGCCGTCTTCCGCAATGACTTTCTTGCAACGTTACCAAATGGAATTGCGCTGTGAAAGCAACGCAGTTTGTGTTGCTCCCGGTTTGATATAGACAACGCCTGCAATTTTCCGCCGGGGTCACGAGCAAGATGTCGAATGGGGCACGCCAACAAGGCGAACGGCAGTCCCAGCGCCTATCCAAGGCCATGGGCGAGGCGGCCAAGGCCGTCGAGGAGATGCTTGAATGCCTTCTGCCGAAGCCGCACGGGCTGCACGGACGCATCCATGAGGCTATGCGCTATGCGACTTTTGCGGGTGGTAAACGATTAAGGCCTTTTCTTGTCCTGCACAGCGCGGGCCTGTTCGCGGTTAACCGCCAAGGCGCGCTGCGCGCGGCGGCGGCGATCGAAGTGCTGCATACGTATTCGCTGGTGCATGACGATCTGCCTTGCATGGACGACGACGATTTGCGCCGCGGCCGGCCGACCGCGCACAAGGCGTTCGACGAGGCCACGGCCGTGCTCGCCGGCGACGCCCTTCTCACCATCGCCTTCGAGATCCTCGCGCATGAGGAAACGCACGCCTCCGCCGAGGTGCGCTGCCGCTTGATCGCGCGGCTGGCCGAAGCGGCGGGCAGCAACGGCATGATCGGCGGCCAGATGATCGACATGGTGGCCGCCGAAAGCGCGTTTGGCGCCGATGACGTCATTCTCCTGCAAAGGTTGAAAACCGGTCAGCTTTTCGAGTTTGCCTGCGAGGCCGGTCCGATCCTCGGGCAGGCGGGCGAACGGCATCGCGGCCGTCTGCGCGACTACGCCCGCGACATGGGACTGGTCTTCCAGATCACCGACGATCTTCTGGACGTCACCAGCACTGCGGAAAAGACGGGCAAAGCCGTCGGCAAGGATAAGGATCACGGCAAAGCCACGCTGGTTTCCATATACGGCGTCGATGGCGCGCGCCGCGAAGCTGCCACGATTGCGGATCGTGCCGTAGCGGCATTGGACGGCTACGGGCCGGAAGCCGACGAATTGCGGGCCTTGCCGCCGTTCCTGCTTGACCGGGAAACTTAGGACCCGCCCATAATTCCGACATAGAAATTGGCGAAATATGCTCCGCGCAGGGGTGTTAGGTGTAAGAGGACGATGATGAGGAACAATTGGATGCGCGCGCTTGCCGTGGCCGCGATTTTTCTGTCGGCGGCATTCGCGGCCCCTGTCGCGAAGGCCGATGCTCCGGACCCGGCGGTGCAGCAGGTCCAGAACTTCTATGACGCGCTGCTGGATTCGATGAAGCACGCCAAAGAGCTCGGCATCAAAGGCCGTTTCGAGAAGCTGAAGCCCGCGGTCGAAGCGACCTTCGATCTGGCCGATATGGCGCATCTGGCGGTCGGCCCCAGCTGGGCGACGATGACGGCGACGGATCGGCAGGCGTTGACCGAAGCTTTCGAGCGCATGACGGTCGCCAACTACGCCAGCAATTTCGACGGCTATAGCGGCGAGAAGTTCACCGTCGATCCGACGGTGCAGACGCGCGGCCAGGACCGTATCGTGCAGAGCAAGCTGGTCACCGCCGACAAGACCATTCCCTTCGGCTATCGTCTGCGCCAGGTCGGCGGCACCTGGAAGATCCTCGACATCTATCTCAACGGCTATGTCAGCCAGCTGGCGACGCAGCGCTCCGATTTCGGCGCCACGGTCGCGGCGGGCGGCGCCAAGGCGCTGATCAAGAAGATCAACGCGCTGACCGACAAGCTTATGGCGTCCTAGACGTCTGTTTCGGCGGCGGTCCGAGGAGCGCCGGCAGGAAGAACAGCGTCGTCAGCAGCGTCCAGGCGAGCGAGATGATCAGCAGCTTGCCCATGCTGGCCGTTCCGGGATGGCTGGACAGCCACAAGGACCCGAAGCCGGACGCCGTGGTCATGGCGCTAAAAATCACGGCCCGCGTCAAGCTCGACTGCAAAAGGTCGGGTACGCCCGCCCGCCAGGCCACGACGAAATAGATGTCGAACGCCACCCCGATGCCGAGCAGCAGCGGCAAGGCGATGATGTTGGCGAAGTTGAGCTGCAGCCCGATCACGACGCAGGTCGCCAGCGTCAGAAGCGCAGTCAGCACCAGCGGCACGATCGTCACGATCACATCGTGTTCCCGCTGCAGCACGATGATCAGCAGCACGGTGATCGCCAGGAACGACCAGAAGCCGGCTTCGATGAAGGCGCCGATGATGGTCTGCCCGGATTCTTGAATGGTGATCGGCGTGCCGGTGGCGTCCGGCGTCACCGCCAGGACCGCCTTGCTGAAACGCTTGAGCGATTTGTTGTCGTTGACGTTGGTCTTCGGAAACACTTCCAG
>JAGWVX010000435.1 GCA_018970685.1 Alphaproteobacteria bacterium
AAATCGTTCTCGCAGGAATAGACGCCGTTGACGCGGTTGTAGGCGCACATGATCGAGCCGGGCTTGCCGCGCTCGATGGCGATCTCGAACGCCAGAAGATCGCTTTCGCGCATGGCGGCTTCGCCCAGATCGGCGCTCAGCCAATTGCGGGCCGTTTCCTGATCGTTGACCGCGTAGTGCTTGGCGGTAGAGATGATGTGCTGGTCTTGCGCGCCGCGGATGGTCTCGCCGGCGATCGTGCCCGCCAGCAAAGGATCCTCGCCGGCATATTCGAAGTTACGGCCGTTGCGCGGATCGCGCGCCAGATCGACGCCGCCGTCGAGCAGGACGTTGAAACCTTTGTCGCGCACCTCCGTGCCCAGCACCGTGCCGGCCTTGTAGGCCAGATCGGCATTCCAGGTGGAGGCCGTGAGAATGCTGGCGGGCAGCGCGGTGGCCTGATCGCCGGGGCGCATGTGACGGCCGTTGGCGACGCCCAAGCTGGCGTCGGTCTCGAGCTGCGCCGGGATTCCCAGCCGCGGAATGCCGGGGACGTAGCCCGCCGAATGCGGCAGCACTTTCAGGATCGCCTCGGGCGGCGGCGGATATTTCGGATTGATCGTGGCATTCAAGCCGAAATAACCGCGCACCAGGGTGAGTTCTTCATCCTGTGTCATCTGCGCCTGCAAAAGGTCGGCGCGCCGATCCGGAGACAGCGCGGCGTTCATCCAGGGCGGTGCCGCAGGAGGCGTGGTTTGCGCACTCGCCGCACAGACAACGGCCAGCGCGACCGCAGCGACGCAAAGGTTTCGGTATGACATCAGTGCCCTCCCGGCGATCTTTCTTCTTGAGATGGCGGCTGGATGTCCGCCCCCGCATTTCGGCAATAGCGCCATTGCCACGAAATGACAACGCTATCAATTACACGTGATAAGCAGCCACAAGCGACGGCACGAAGCAGTCCCTATATGCCGAAAGCCTTCCGGCGCGGCAGGAACCTTCGATTGCCGTGACGCGCGCCGCACGCGCATAGTGAAACTTTCCGAAGAACGCTTGAAGCGACGAGGAACAGGGCGCTGCGATCATGAGCTTTTACCGGGAAGTGATTTTTCCCCATCTGTGCGACCGGGTGATGCGCAACAAGCTCTTCCGTCCGTATCGCGAGCGTGTCACCCGTCGCGCCGAAGGGCGCGTACTCGAAATCGGCGTGGGGTCCGGCCTCAATCTGCCATTGTACGGAAGCGGCGTGACGGAAGTGGTGGCGCTCGAGCCGGACGGCCGCTTATCGGCGATGGCGAAACGAAAGGCCGCCAAGGCGCATAGGCCGGTGTCGTTCCTTCGCGCCTCGGCGGAGACCATCCCACTGGACGACGCCAGCGTCGACAGCGTCGTGACCACCTGGACGTTGTGTTCTATCCCGGATGCCTATGGGGCGCTGCACGAAATCCGGCGCGTGCTCAAGCCGAACGGCCGGCTGCACTTCGTCGAACACGGCCTGGCACCGGAGACCGGCGTGCAAAAATGGCAGAACCGCCTGACCCCGATGTGGAAGAAGGTGGGCGGCGGATGCCATCTCAACCGTTCCATCGCCGCGATGATCGAAGGCGGTGGGTTCAAGCTCGATCAACTCGACACCGGCTACGTGCCCGGACCGCGCTTCGCGGGGTTCCTCTACGAGGGAAGCGCCCGTCCGCGATAGCGTGCGCGGCGAGGCGTTCTAGCTGCGATATGATCCGTTGATATCGATGTAGCCGTGCGTCAGGTCGCAGGTCCAAACGCGGGCCTTGCCTTTGCCGAGCGCCAGATCGACGGCGATTTCCACTTCCAGGCCGGAGACGGCTTTGGTGGCGGCGGCTTCATCGTACTTCGCGGCGCGTTCGCCCTTTTCGGCGACGAGCTGGCTGCCGAAGAAGATTTTCAGCCTGTCGCGGTCAGCCTTCTCGCCTGCCTTGCCGACGGCCATCACCACGCGGCCCCAATTGGCGTCGCTGCCCGCGATCGCCGTCTTCACCAGCGGCGAATTGGCGATGGACAGCGCGATGCGCTTCGCGGCGACGTCGTTCTCCGCGCCGCAGACGTCAACGCGGATCAGTTTTTGCGCACCCTCGCCGTCGCGCACAACCTGCAGCGCCAAGTCGAGGAGCACCGCATCGAGCTTGGCGCGAAAATCGTTGAGACGCTTGTCGTTCGCCTTGGCGACGGCGACATGCGACGCGCCTTTGCCCGTCGCGAACAGTAGCAGCGTGTCGCTGGTGGACGTGTCGCTATCGACAGTAATGGAATTGAACGACGGCTTGACGCCGGCGCCGAGCAATTCCTGAAGCACGGACGCCGGAAGATTCGCGTCGGTGACGACGAAGGACAACATGGTCGCCATGTCCGGCGCGATCATGCCGGAACCCTTGGCGATGCCGTTGATGGTCACCTTCTTGTCGTCGATGGAGGCGGCGGCGGTCGCCAGCTTCGGGAAGGTGTCGGTGGTCATGATGGCTTCGGCGGCGGC
>JAGWVX010000436.1 GCA_018970685.1 Alphaproteobacteria bacterium
CCGACCGGCCGGCTGCCGTCGCGGCGGGAATGGCCGGCAGCGGCCGCGTCGATATCGTTCTGAAAGGGCATCTGCGAACCGACGAATTGCTGCGCGCTCTTCTCGACAAAGAGGCCGGGTTGCGAACCGGTCGTCTGCTCAGCGACATTCTTTTTTACGAAGATACGCTTGCCGGAACCAAGCGCCTGGTCGGGATCACCGACGGCGGTTTGAATGTGGCGCCGAATCTCGATCAGAAAACGCAGATTGTGCTGAATGCCGTCGAGGTGCTGCATTGCTTGGGGTTTGAACGGCCGAAGATCGCGTTGATGAGCGCCGCCGAAACCGTCTCCGAAGGTTTGCCGTCTACGACCGACGCGGCGGCGTTGACCGAGATCGGACGGCAAGGCGGATTCGGCGAGACGGACGTGTTCGGGCCGCTGGCGCTCGACAACGCCCTTTTGGAGTCCGCCGCGAAAGCGAAGAACATTCGCCATCCCGTCGCGGGCCGCGCCGACTGTATGGTGGTACCTTCCATCGAAGCCGGGAACTTGCTCGGCAAGGCGGTGAAATATCTGGCCGGTTCCCAGTGCGCGCATGTGGTGGTCGGTGCCAAGGTGCCGATCCTTATCCCGTCGCGCGTCGAGAGCGCAGACGACAAGGTCAACGCCATTGCGCTCGGGGTGATTTATGCAAGCCGCTGACTTCAGGATATTGGCGATCAATCCCGGATCTACTTCGACCAAGTTCGGCCTGTTTTCCAATGAACGTGCGCTCCTCGTGACGACCTTGCGCCATAGCGACGACGAGATGGCGCCGTTCCGCGGCCGCCCGATTCTCGAACAGCAGAACTTTCGCAGCAGTCTGATCGAGCGCGATCTGACGGACCGCGGCTTCGATCTGAAGCCGCTGGCGGGCGTGGTGGGCCGCGGCGGATTGCTGCGTCCCTTGTCCGGCGGCACCTACCGCGTCAACGAAGCGATGCTCGAAGAACTGCGACGGGCGGAACGGGGCGAGCACGCGGCCAATCTCGGCGCCTTTCTTGCGCAAAACATCGCGCGTCGCGCCGGGACCCAGGCTTATATTGTGGACCCTGTTTCGGTCGACGAATGGCCGGAGCGTGCGCGCTATTCCGGAACGAGTTTGTTCGAAAGGCAATGTCTGTCGCATGCGTTGAATACCAAGGCGGTCGCCAAACGCTATGCGAAGAAAGTGGAACGGCCGTATTCGTCCTTGCGCTTGATCGTTGCGCATCTGGGAAGCGGCGTATCGGTTTCGGCGCACGAAGGCGGACGGATGATCGAAGTCACCAATTCGCGCGAAGAGGGCGCCTTTTCGCCGGAGCGCGCAGGCGGCGTGCCGGCGATGCAGCTGGTGAGCCTGTGCTTCTCGGGACATTACACGGCGAGGGAAATCGAGAACCGGCTCTTCCGCGAAGGGGGCTTGTTTTCTTATCTGCGCACAAAGGATCTCAGGGAAGTCGAACGGCGCATCGCGTCCGACGACGCAAAAGCCGCCGCGGTTTTCGACGCAATGGTCTATCAGATCGCCAAGGAAATCGGCGCGGCGGCCGCGGTTCTTTGCGGCAGGGTCGATGCATTGCTGATCACGGGCGGCATGGCTTATTCGGAAAGGTTGATCGGCGAGTTGCGCCAATTTGTCGGCTGGATAGCGCCCCTGGCGCTCTTTCCGGGTGAAGACGAACTTGAGGCTATGACGGAAGGCGTCTTGCGCGCCTTGCGTGGCGAGGAGGCAGTTTACGAATTGTCAAAAACATCGACGGCGAGGCGCCCGGACCAAACGCCGCAAGAATACGAAAATGCTGGGAACGCCCCGGCGGGAGAGAGATAATATGGGCAAACAAATGCTGGGCGACTTCTGAGTCGGTCGAATGCCCAGCTGGATAAAACGACGGCCGCGCGATGTTCGACGCACTGATTCCGCCTCGATCCATGGAACGGTTCTCTGCAAGGGCGCGCCCGGAAGCCGCCGGCACTTGGCGGCTTGTACAACGGCCGAAACAGATCGCCTCTCGGCGAGGCAACACCTTTCTTAATGCCGATGGAGCGCTAGATGCGTAGCTTGATGTCCGGCAACGAGGCGATCGCCCGGGGCGCTTATGAAGCTGGTGTGACCTACGCGTCCGGTTATCCCGGAACGCCGAGCACCGAGATTCTCGAAAATTTGTCCGCCTTCAAGGCCGACGTCGTCGCCGAATGGGCGCCGAACGAGAAGGTGGCGCTCGAAAGCGCCATCGGCGCCTCGATCGCCGGCGCCCGCGCGCTCGCTACGATGAAAATGGTCGGCGTCAACGTCGCGGCGGATCCTCTTTTCAGCGCCGCTTACGCGGGGGTCAACGGCGGCTTGGTGCTGGTCTCCGCGGACGATCCGGGTCTGCATTCGTCGCAGAACGAGCAGGACAACCGGTATTACGCGTTGTTCGCCAAGATACCGATGCTGGAGCCCAGCGACAGCCAGGACGCGAAGGACATGGCCAAAGCC
>JAGWVX010000033.1 GCA_018970685.1 Alphaproteobacteria bacterium
TTGCGTAAACGGACGGCGCGGGAGCAATCCCGCGCCGTTTGCTTTTATGCGAAGATGAGCTATGAGCGAAACCGAATTCGTCTTTCTCTATTCGACCTTCCCCGATGAGGTATCGGCGAAGCGCGTGGCCGAAGCGCTGGTCAAGGCAAAGCTGGCGGCCTGCGTGAACATCACGGCGCCGATGACCAGCATCTACGAATGGCAAGGCAAGCTTGAGACCGGTTCTGAAATTGCCGCTTTCATCAAGACGCGCCGCACGCTGATCGACCAAGCCATTGCCGCCGCCCGGCCGCTACATCCCTACACGGTGCCCTGCTTTCTGACCCTGCCCATCGACGGTGGCAGTGCCGATTATCTTGCCTGGGCCCGAGCGCAAACCGCGCCCAGGTGAAGCGCCAGCTTGCGTTTGGCATCCGGCCAGACTTTTATGAGCCGAACACGGGAGTGACGTATTTGGGATATGAGGGACCGCCGCGCGGGCTTCAACTCGACGCCAAGGCGCTGCGGAGCAGTTTGAAGGCGCTGGCGGGCCATACCCGCGATCATGCCGAGCTGCGGAAAGCGGCGCTCGCCCAGATCAAGATCGCGTTCCTGGATGCCCGCGAGCGCGTCAAGCAGCAAGTGCTGACCGAAAATCTGCCCGGCATCGCCGCTGCGCGGGCGTTGTCCGCAACCCAGGACAGCGTCATTCAGGTGATCTACGAATTCGCCGTCAGGCATTTCTATCCGCACAAGAACCCCACCAAGGCGGAGCATATCACCATCGTGGCGACCGGCGGTTACGGCCGCGGCGAACTCGCCCCCGGCTCCGACGTCGATCTGTTGTTCGTGCGTCCCTACAAGCAAACAGCATGGGACGAGAGCGTCATCGAATTCATCCTCTACATGCTGTGGGATCTTGGACTGAAGGTGGGACACGCCACGCGTTCGCTGCCGGAATGCGTGCGCCTCGCCAAGCAGGACATCACCATCCGCACCGCCCTGCTCGAAGCGCGTTATCTGTGCGGCGACGCCGCGCTCTGTGAGGAGTTGCGCAAAAAGTTTTGGTCCGACATCGCCACCGGTTCCGGTCAGGATTTCGTCGAAGCCAAGCTGGCCGAGCGCGACGACCGCCATCATCACCAGGGCGAAAGCCGCTATCTCGTCGAGCCTAACATCAAAGAAGGCAAAGGCGGACTGCGCGATCTGCAAACGCTCTATTGGATCGGCAAGTACCTCTTTCGCGTCTACGATGCGGGCGACCTCGTCCAGCACAACGTCTTCACCAAGGACGAATACAAAACCTTCCAGAAGGCCGAAGCTTTCCTGTGGGACGTGCGCGTGCGGCTGCACTACCTCATGGGCCGTGCGGAAGAGCGGCTATCGTTCGATGCGCAGCCGGAACTCGCCGTTCAGCTCGGCTTTCCCGGCGACACACCGCGCCATGCCGTGGAAAAATTCATGCGGGCCTACTTCCTGGTGGCCAAGGACGTCGGCGATCTGACACGCATCTTCTGCGCCGCGCTGGAAGTGCAGAATAAGAAACGTCGACCGTCTCTGGCGAACATCCTGCCGGGATTTCTCAAGCCGCGCAGCAAGGACGACGACTTCTTCGTCGATACGGGGCGGTTGAACGCGCGTCCCGGCGCCTTCAAGCGGGACCCTGTCAACTTCATCCGCATCTTCCATATCGCCGACGTTAAAAGCGTCGATATCCACCCCGACGCTCTGCGCACCATCACCCGTTCGCTCGATCTCATCGGCGACGAGCTGCGCGGCGATGCCGAAGCCAACAAGCTGTTCCTGGAAATCCTCTCTTCGCACAGCGATCCGGAACGCGCGCTCAGGCTGATGAACGAGGCCGGGGTCTTCGGCAGGTTCGTGCCGGAGTTCGGCCGCGTCGTCGCCCTCATGCAGTTCAACATGTACCATCACTACACCGTAGACGAGCATCTGATCCGCGCGATCGGCAACGTCGCCTCAATCGAACGCGGCGAACTCGCGAACGAGCATCCCCTGGCCAGCGATATCGTCAAGCGCATCAAGACCCGCGAGGTGCTCTACTGCGCAATCCTGCTGCACGACATCGCCAAGGGCTTGCCCGGCGATCATTCCGACGTCGGCGCGGCGATCGCCGGAAGCCTGTGCCCGCGGCTCGGCCTTTCGGCGGAGGACACAAGCGCCGTCGCCTGGCTGGTGGAAAATCATCTGATCATGAGCGACACCGCCCAGCGCCGCGACGTTTCGGATCCCAAGACGGTGCGCGACTTCGTCGCCGTGGTGCAGTCGCCGGAGATGTTGCGCCTGCTGCTGGTTCTGACCGTGGCCGACATCCGCGCCGTCGGACCCGGCGTATGGAACGGCTGGAAGGGCCAGTTGCTGCGCGAACTTTACTTCGAAGCCGAAACGGTGATGTCGGGCGGCGATACGGTGCGGGCGCGCGGCGCCCGCGTCGAGGAAGCCAAGGACGCGCTGGCTCAGCGTATTTCCGACCTGCCCGAGGACGCCCGCGAACGCGCCTTGTCGCGCCACTACGACGCCTATTGGCTGGCGCTCGATCCAGAAACGCACGAGCGCCATGCCAGGATGGTCACCGAGGCGGACACCAAAGGCGAACTCATGGCGCTTGCGGCCGTGAGCAACGATTTCCGGTCGGTCAGCGAGATCACCGTCTATACGCCGGACCATCCGGGCCTGTTCGCACAATTCGCCGGCGCCATCGCCGTCTCCGGCGGATCGATCGTGGACGCCAAGGTCTTCACGACGTCGGACGGTTTCGCGCTCGACGTGTTCTCGGTGCAGGACGCCGAAGGCGGCCCGTTCGGCGACGACGCCCGCATCGCCCGACTGCGCCAAACGATCGAACGAACGCTGACAGGCGAACTCATACCGCGCCGACTGATCGCCAAGCGCCCGCCCAAGAGCCGCACCAGCGCTTTCAAGGTCGGCGCAAGGGTGAATTTCGACAACGACGCCTCCATCACCGCCACGGTGATCGAAGTGCGCGGCCCGGACCGTGTCGGATTCCTCTACGACGTGACCATGGCGTTGTTCGAATCCGGCCTGTCGATCTCCTCCGCGATGATCGCCACTTACGGCGAGCGCGTCGTCGACGTCTTCTATGTGCGCGACGGATTCGGCCACAAGATCGCCCATCCCGACCGGCTGAAGGCCGTGGAGGTACGGCTATTGAAGGCTTTGGAGGGCGACAGGGCGGAAGCGGAAGCTGTGAAAGCGTAATCGTGGCCGGCAGCCGTTCGGCTTGCGGGCGCGGACGCTTCGCGGCATAACCCGCCCCTCACCTAGGGTCCTTTCATGAGCGACGCGCCGAAGCACAAACACCTCGTTTTTTCCGGCATGCAGCCGACCAACACGCTGCATCTGGGCAACTACCTCGGTGCGTTGAAGAATTGGGTGAAAATCCAGAACGACATGCCGTGCATCTATTGTGTGGTTGATATGCACGCGATCACCCAGGACGTGGGCTACGGCCGTCCGGCCGAACTGGCGCAGGCCACGCGCGAGGTGGCGGCGGCCTATATCGCGGCGGGTGTCGACCTGAAGAAATCTCTGGTGTTCAACCAGGCGCGCGTCCCGGCACATGCCGAACTGGCGTGGATATTCAACTGCGTGGCGCGGCTCGGCTGGCTCGACCGCATGACCCAGTTCAAGGAGAAGTCCGGCAAGCACAAGGAGCGTGCTTCGGTCGGCCTCTACACCTATCCGACGCTGATGGCCGCCGACATTCTGGCCTACAAGGCGACGCATGTGCCGGTGGGCGAGGACCAGAAGCAGCATCTGGAGCTCTCCCGCGACATCGCGCAGAAATTCAACAACGACTTCTCCGTGCCGGATTTCTTTCCACTGCCCGAACCGGTGATCACCGGACCGGGCACGCGCGTTATGAGTCTGCGTGACGGCGCCAAGAAGATGTCGAAGTCCGACGACAGCGATTACTCGCGCATCAACCTGACCGACGATGCCGACGCCATCGCTCAGAAGATCCGCAAAGCGAAGACAGATCCCGCGCCCCTTCCCGATTCCGAAAAGGGCCTCGAGGGCCGGCCGGAAGCCGAGAACCTGTTCAACATCTATGCGGCACTGGCCGACGAGCCGCGTGCGCGCGTGGTCGCCCAATTCGCCGGACAACAGTTCTCCGGCTTCAAGAATGCGCTGGCGGAGCTGGCAGTAGCCAAGCTGACGCCCATCGCCGCCGAGATGCGCCGTCTGCTGGCCGACCCTGGCGAGATCGACCGCGTCCTGGCCGACGGCGCCATGCGCGCTGGCGCCATCGCGGGACCTGTACTGGCGGAAGTGAAACGGCTGGTCGGATTTCTGCACTGAGGAACCTTTCCCACAAAGGGGAAGCAAAGATGGTCGAGTTTCGCTAATCTTCCTCCATGATCGCACAAGCCAAGACCGTCCTCGTCACCGGCGCCGCAAAAAGGCTCGGCCGGGCTCTCGTGCTCGATCTGGCGCGCCACGGTTGGACGATCGCGCTCCACTATCATTCCTCGGAGAAAGAGGCGCGCGCAACGGCGGCCGACGCCCAAACCAACGGCGTGAAAGTAGCGCTGTTGAAAGCCGATCTCAGCCGCGAAGACGAAACCGCGACCCTGATCGGACGTGCGTCCACGGAGATTGGTCCCCTCGCCGCGCTGGTCAACAGCGCTTCGCTGTTCGAGAACGACGATTGGTACAGCGTCACGCGCGCGAGTTGGGACGCGCATATGGAAACCAATCTGCGCGCGCCGTTCGTGCTGTCGCAAGCCTTCGCCCGGCAAGTGCCGCGTGACGGCCAGGGCGCGATCGTCAACATCATAGATCAACGGGTGCTGAAGCCGACACCGCAATTCCTGTCCTATAGCCTGTCCAAGGCGGGCCTCAAATGGTTGACGATAACGTTGGCCCAGGCGCTGGCGCCGCGCGTGCGGGTAAACGCCGTCGGACCGGGGCCAACCATCATCAACGCGCGCCAGTCCCAGGCCGATTTTACACGCCAGCGCGAGGCGACCGTGCTAGGGCGCGGCGCCGAACCACAGGACGTATGCGACGCCGTGCGCTATCTGTTGGAGGCTGGCGCCGTCACGGGGCAGATGATTGCCGTCGACGGAGGGCAGCACCTGATCTGGCAGACCCCAGACGTCGTCGTGAAGGAATAAAATGAGCACAGCGAGCAAAGCGCAGCCCCTCCGCATTGCCGACGCCGCGCAGGCGATCCGCCACGTCTTTATCCGCAATCTGGAGCTGCTCGCCCAGATTGGCATCCACGGCCACGAGAAGGGCAAGCTGCAGCCGGTGCGCATCAATGTGGATCTGGCGGTGGAAGATGCGGTCGTGCTCGAAGACCGGCTGGAAAAAGTCGTTGATTACGAGACGATCACCAAGAAGATCCGCGGCCTGGTTGGCAAGGGCCACATCAATCTGGCGGAAACGATGGCGGAGCGCATTGCCGCGCTCTGCTTCGAGGACAAGCGCGTAAAGGCTGCGCGCGTGCAGGTGGAAAAGCTGCATGCCTTGCCCGGCGCGGAATCGGCCGGGGTCGAGATCGAGCGGGAAAGGCCCTGACGTTCGTCTCCCCCTTCCCGCCAGGTACCCGAGAAACGTACAATCCGGCCGATGAACGAAGACGCAGATACCGCCGCTCCCCTGACGGGCATCGCGCGCATCGCGGCCTATGTGAAGATTCTGCCGGATGCACCGGGCGTTTATCGCATGCTCGATGCCAAGGAGGACGTGCTATACGTCGGCAAGGCCAAGAGCCTGAAGAAACGCGTGGCGAGCTACGCCAAATCCGGCGGCCACACCGAACGCATCGCCCGCATGATCTCCGAGACGGTGGAGATGCTGTTCGTTACCACCGCCTCGGAAACCGAAGCGCTGCTGCTCGAATCCAATCTCATCAAGCGGCTGAACCCCCGTTACAACGTCTCGTTCCGCGACGACAAATCCTTTCCCAACATCCTCGTGCGCCAAGACCACGCCTTTCCGCAGCTTCTCAAACATCGCGGCGCCAAGACCGCCAAGGGTATTTATTTCGGGCCGTTCGCCAATACCGGAGCGGTCAACCGCACGCTCAACACGCTGCAGCGCGCCTTCTTGCTACGTTCTTGTTCGGATTCGGTGTTCGAGTCGCGCACGCGCCCCTGTCTGCTGTTCCAGATCAAACGCTGCGCGGCGCCTTGCGTCGGACGGATCGATGAAACGGCGTATCAGGAATTGGTGGATGAAGCGCAACGCTTCCTCGCCGGCAGGAGCCGGGCGGTGCAGGCGCACCTCGTGAAAGATATGGAAGCGGCGGCCGAAGCACTCGATTTCGAACGTGCCGCGCAGCTGCGCGACCGCGTACGCGCCATGAATCAAGTGCAATCGGTGCAGGGCATCAATCCCACGACCTTCGCCGAAGCCGACCTGTTCGCGGCCTTCAATCAGGGCGGCGAAACCTGCGTGCAGGTCTTCTTCTTCCGCGCCGGCCAGAACTGGGGCAACCGGCCTTATTTCCCGCGCCGCACCGCCGAATTCTCCACCGGCGAGGTACTGGAGGCCTTCATCGGCCAGTTCTACGACGAGCGCCCGGCGCCGTCGCTGATCCTGCTGTCCGAGGACCTCCCCAACCGCGAATTACTTGCCGAAGCGCTGATGCTGCGCGCCGAGCATAAGGTACAGATCGCCGTGCCGGAACGCGGCGAGAAACGCGATCTGGTGGAGATGGCGCTGACCAATGCCCGCGAACAGCTCGGCCGGCGCATGGCGGAGAATGCGGCACAGCGCGAACTGCTCGACGGCGTGGCCGAAACCTTTGGCCTGGACACGCCTCCGAAGCGCATCGAGGTCTACGATAATTCACACATCCAGGGTGGCCACGCGGTCGGCGGCATGATCGTGGCCGGACCGGCCGGTTTCGAGAAAGGTGAGTATCGCAAGTTCAACATCAAGACCGCCGAGCTCGCGCCCGGCGACGATTACGCCATGATGCGCGAAGTGCTGACCCGCCGTTTCTCGCGTCTGATGAAAGAGAACGAAGATGCCAAAGCCAAACGGCCTGACGTGGCGCTGATCGACGGCGGCCCCGGCCAATTGGCCGTCGCCTGCCAGGTTTTCGCCGATTTGGGGGTGGAGGACGTAACGCTTGTGGCAATCTCCAAGGGCGCGGAACGGGACGCCGGCTACGAACACCTCCACCAGCCCGGGAAACCGCCTTTCCGCCTCGATCAGAAAAGCCCGGTGCTCTACTATCTGCAACGCCTACGGGATGAAGCGCACCGTTTCGCCATAGGCAGTCACCGCAAGAAGCGCTCCAAGGCCATCGGCGCCAATCCCCTGGACGAGATCGCCGGTGTCGGCGCCTCACGCAAACGTGCGCTGCTGCAGCATTTCGGCTCGGCCCGGGCAGTTGCCGGGGCCAGCCTGGCCGACATAGAAAGCGTCTCCGGCGTTTCAGGCACACTGGCCAAGAAGATCTATGACTTCTTCCACCCGGCCGGTTGAGCGCGTATAGAAATCGTCATGCTGGTAGGTTTGCCTAACACTCTCACCGTTCTG
Source organism: Alphaproteobacteria bacterium (assembly GCA_018970685.1). Lineage (GTDB taxonomy): Bacteria > Pseudomonadota > Alphaproteobacteria > Micropepsales > Micropepsaceae > Rhizomicrobium. The sequence goes on from JAGWVX010000033.1 coordinate 7,522, forward strand.
CGCATCGCGTTGGTGCCGGTGTTTGCCATTGCCTTCGCCCTGCCCGGCATGACGGCGCGGCTCATCGCCTTCGCCGTCTTCACCATCGCCGGATTGAGCGACGCTTTGGATGGGTTGGCGGCGCGCAAGCTCAATGCCGGCAGCGATTTCGGCCGGATGCTCGATCCCATCGCCGACAAAATCCTGGTGGGCGTGGCGCTGATGATGCTGGTCGCCGGCGGCAGCTTCGACGGCTGGAAACTCGTGCCGGCGCTGGTAATCCTGGCGCGGGAAATCCTGGTTTCCGGTCTGCGCGAATTTTTGGCGGGCGCCGATGTCAGCGTGCCGGTGAGCTTCTTCGCGAAGATCAAGACCACCATCCAAATGATCGCCATCGGCGCGATGATCCTGGGGCCTATGGCCGACAAGATCGTGCCGGGCGCCTTAACCTTCGCCTATGTGGCTCTGTGGGTGGCGGCCGGCCTGACGGTGGCAACGGGTTATGTCTACCTGCGCGCGGGCTTGGCCCATACGCGCGTGAGACGCGAGACGCCAGCGTGAAGCTGCTCTTTTTCGCCTGGGTGCGCCAGAAGACCGGCAAAGGTGAGGAGGACTTCGCACTCCCGGCCAATGTCGCGACGGTGGGCGAACTTGCGGATCATTTGCGGGCGCGAGGACCTGGTTACGCCGACGCTTTCGCGGATCTGTCGCGGCTGCGGGCGGCGGTGAACCAGGAGCATGCCTCATTCGACGCGCCGGTCAACGACGGCGATGAGGTCGCCTTCTTTCCTCCGGTGACGGGCGGATGAAGACACGCATCAAAATCCAAACCGAGCCGTTCGACCTTGGTCCCGAACTCGAGGAGTTGTCGCAAGGCGCCGGCGCACTTGCCACCTTCGCCGGCCACGTGCGCGGCGACGACGGGACCGATACCCTGATCCTCGAGCACTATCCCGGCATGGCCGAGCGCGAAATCGCCCGGCATGTAGATGAGGCTGCGCGCCGCTGGCCGCTGCTGGGCGTCACGGTGATCCATCGCACCGGCGAATTGAAGCCCGGCGAACGTATCGTCCTGGTCGCCGTTGCCGCCGGCCATCGCCGCGAAGCCTTCTGCGCCTGCGAATTTCTGATGGACCACCTCAAGACCACGGCCGCGTTCTGGAAGCAGGAGCGGCGCGGCGGCGAAACGCGATGGGTTGAGACGAAGACGTCCGACGACGACGCGGCGGCACGCTGGAAATGACGGCGCCTGAAAAATTTTATTCGCGAATGCGTATCAAGTATTCTTCCGCATCATGCGATAGTGCCGCTGCTGAGTCGGTGATACCAAACGTGTTTTCCGGAATTTGTCGCATGCTCGAAAAATTTTCGAACACCTCTTGAACCGGCACGCTCGAATGACCACATATCTTATATCACCACATTTGCATTCGGCGCACGGCGTAACGCACGCACGCCTCTCTTCGCGAGAGATGTGGTGCGCCGAGAAACGGAATGAACTGCTTTAATCCAAGGTGATCTGCGACACCGGCCGGCGGACTTCGTCGGCATAAGCGTGCATCAGCGTCTTGGAAATCTCGCCTGGTTTGAAACGATAGGGCCCGATCTCCGAGACCGGCGTCACTTCGGCGGCCGACCCGGTGAGGAAGCATTCGGAGAAATTCGCCATCTCGTGAGGCTCGATATGACGTTCGGCCACCGGGATCTGGCGGGCGCGTGCCAGCGCCATCACCGACTTGCGCGTGATTCCATTGAGGAAGCAGTCCGGCGTCGGCGTATGGAGCGTCCCGTCTTTGACGAAGAAGATGTTGGCGCCCGTCGCCTCGGCGACCAGGCCACGATAGTCGAGCATCATGGCGTCGGCATAGCCTTTGGCCTCCGCCGCATGTTTGGACATCGTGCAGATCATGTAAAGGCCAGCCGCCTTGGCTTTGGTTGGCGCGGTATCGGGTGCCGGACGTTTCCAGTCGGAAATGTCGAGGCGGATGCCTTTCAGTTTTTGTTCGGGATCGAAATAGGACGGCCATTGCCATACCGCGATGCCGACGTGGATTTTGGTGTTCTGGGCCGACACCGCCATCATCTCGCTGCCGCGGAAGACCACGGGACGGACATAGCCGTCGACGATGTCCTGCGCCTTGGCCGCGTCCATGCAGGCGGCGCTGATCTGCTCTTCCGTATACGGAATTTTCATGCCGAGGATGCGCGCGCTCTCGAACAGGCGCGTGGTGTGTTCTTTCAGCTTGTAGATGCGGCCGGAATAGAGCCGCTCGCCCTCGAAGATACAGGAGGCGTAATGCAGTCCATGCGTCAGAACGTGAGTCTTGGCCTCTTTCCAGGGCACCAGTTTGCCGTCGTACCAGAGCGAACCTTCACGGTCGTCAAAGGGGATCACATCGGCCATCGCATCATCCTCCAGGCTCTTGCCTCGCCGGGGCAGGCGGCCTATTTATGTCAGAATGTCTGACGTAAAATTCAGCGGAACACCGCCCGATACGCGAACACTATACCTTAGCGACGAGGCGCTAAAGCAAGGCTTGGATTTGCTGTTCTTTGCTGCTCGCGATATTTCCGCACAAGGTGCCGCACCGCTCGCCAAAGCAAGTTTGGGACGCGCGCACGCTCGCGCCTTGCACTTCATTGCGCGCAATCCGGGACTTTCTGTCGCCGAATTGCTGGGCTTCTTGAAAGTGACAAAGCAGAGCCTCAATCGCGTGCTCAACGACCTTCTGAAAGATGGCTTCGTTGAACGCAAACCCGGTATGCAAGACCGGCGCACCCGTCGTTTACAGCTTACGGAGTCGGGCGCGGCATTGGCCAACGCCATCTGGGAAGCACAGCGTCCGCTGCTGGCTTCGGCCTTCAAAGCCGCGGGCCAAGATGCGGTGAACGGTTTCCGCAAAGTGCTGCAAGGCGTGATCGGCCAAAAAGGCAAGCCATGAATTCAGCCGTACAAGATCCCCACCTGCTGGTGGTCGACGACGACGAAAGACTGCGCGCGCTGCTGCAGCGCTATCTGTCTTCCAACGGATTTCGCGTAAGTGCGGCGGCGAACGCGGCGGACGCGCGCGCCCTGATGAAGAGCATGGCTTTCGATCTGCTCATCGTCGACGTGATGATGCCCGGCGAATCCGGTTTCGGACTGACGCAATCGGTCCGGTCGAGTTCCTCCGTGCCGATCCTGATGTTGACCGCGAAGGGCGAAGCCGAAGACCGCATCCAGGGCCTGGAGCGCGGCGCCGACGATTATCTCGCCAAGCCGTTCGAGCCGCGAGAGCTGGTGTTGCGCATAGGCGGGCTGCTGCGCCGTGCCGCGCCGCCGGCCCGCGCCGCCATCGGCGAAGTGCGTATGGGCGACTGCATCTACGATCCCGAGCGCAAGCAGTTGACGCGGAAGGGCAAGCCGGTGCGGCTGACCAGCTCGGAAAGCGCCTTGCTGCAGCTGTTCGCGGCCAACGCCGGGCGCTCTTTTTCGCGCGCCGATCTCTGCGCCCGGCTCGGCGTGGCGCTGGAACGCTCCATCGACGTGCAGGTGACGCGTCTCCGGCGCAAGATCGAGGAGGATCCCAAGCTGCCGCTTTATCTTCAGACCGTCCGTGGCGTGGGTTACGTCCTTGTCCCCGACCGCATCGTTTGAGCGCGCCCTATCTGTCTTGTCGCGGCTGCGTCCGGGCCGTTTGCTTAAGCATGTCATGCCGCGCGGCCTGTTCGGCCGTTCGCTGATCATCATCGTCGCGCCGATATTCTTGCTGCAGGCGATCGTCTCCTACGTCTTCTTCGAGCGCGATCTGGAAACGACAACGCGGCGCATGGCGCGCGACGTGGCGGCGGACACCGCTATGCTGATCGCCATGGAGGACAGCTATCCGGCGGCGGAGCGCATCAAGCTGCGGGCGCTGGCCGCGCGCCAGCTGCGCTATGATCTTACGTTCGTGCCGGGCGCCAAGATCCCGCCGCCCGTGCACCGGCGACGCAATAGCACGATCGACGAGGCGCTCGACGAGGTCATTGCGCAGCAGATCGGCGAGATGCGGCACTTTCGCACCAAGGGCGGAGCAAGAAGTTATGAGATCAGCGTCGAGCTGCGCGACGGCGTGTTGAAGATGGTGGTGCCGCGCGACCGCGTCACGGTTTCGAGCCCCGACCTGTTCATCGTCTGGATGGTGGGCTCGTCGCTGATCCTCCTGGCGGTGGCGATCCTGTTCTTGCGCAATCAGGTCAGGCCGATCGAGCGGCTAGCGCGCGCCGCCGACGCGTTCGGCAAGGGTCGCGCCGTGCCCGACTTCAAGCCTTACGGCGCCACCGAGGTGCGCCGCGCGGCACAAGCCTTCCTCACCATGCGCGAACGCATCGAACGCCACGTACATCAGCGAACGGAAATGCTGGCGGGCGTCAGCCACGACTTGAAGACACCGCTTACGCGCATCCGTCTGCAGCTGGCCATGATGAAACCAGGTGTAGAGATCGAGGCGCTGCGCGAAGACGTTGGCGAGATGGAACGCATGCTCGACGAATATCTGGATTTCGCGCGCGGGGAAGGCGGTGAAAAAACGGAACTCGCGGACCTCGGCGATCTGGTGCAGGACGCGGCTCAGGCGGCGGCGGGCGCGCGCCCCGGAGCGTCGGCCCGTCTTGCCATCGAAACGCCGAGCGGTATCCTGCTCGCGGTGAAACCGAACGCTTTGCGGCGCTGCGCCACCAATCTGATCGACAACGCGCTGAAACACGGCAAGCAGGTTCGCGTCTCGCTGGCGCGCGAAGCGCGCTTCGCCAACATTCACGTCGACGATGACGGGCCCGGCATTCCCGAAGACAAGCGCGAAGAGGCCTTCCGGCCTTTCCACCGTCTCGATCAAGGCCGCAATCTGCAGGCTGGCGGCGTGGGTCTTGGCCTGACCATTGCCAGGGACGTTGCCCGAGCTCACGGCGGCGATCTTCTGCTGTCGCAGAGTCCGCAAGGCGGCCTTCGCGCAACGATCCGTCTGCCGGTATGAACGCGAAGCGCACGTCACGCGGACGCCTGACGTTCACGCGTTCGATGCGGTTTGCGGGTCCGCCTTAACTTCTCCGACACCGCGCGTCGGCTCTTTGTCACCGATCGTGTCCTGCCCTTTCTTCCGTCATGGTACCGGAATTTGCAGCATCTATTCCGATGCTTCGTCCTCGCCGATCACTCGAAAGATGCCGGCCACAATCGCGTGAACTGTCGCCACTCAATCGGTTAACGGGTTGCCTTATCAAAAAATTTCCGCATACAGTGCCCGCGCACCCAGAGGATCAGCTGTGCGTCGTTCGGCCCGCCGAGACCAGAAGGTTGGCGTGCAGAGTGTTAACCGCTCTGCACACAGGCGTTTTCGGCTTGCCGCAACGCTGCTGGCATTTCTGACATTCACCTGTCAGAGCTATCTGATTCAAACTCATATCCACGGCCTGCCGAAATCGCTCG
>JAGWVX010000437.1 GCA_018970685.1 Alphaproteobacteria bacterium
CTGAGCGTTCCGTCCGGAACGCCGACCTCGTTCGTCGTGCCGAATCTCCGAAAATACGAAAACGTCATCGGCTTCAACTGCAATTGCATCAATCAATACGGCGACTGGCGGTTGACCAATCTGTTCAACCCGGCGTCCACCGGCACCGCCGGCAGGACCTTCGGCGTGTCGGAGCACTCCAAGGCCTATTACGCGCAAATCGACTTCCAGGACATCAACATCTTCGACAAGCCGCTGCGCGGCAATGTCGGCGGACGCTTCGTAACGACGGAGGTCAATGCCACGGGCCACGCCCTCCAAGGCGCGATCGTGACGGCGCATCACAGCTACAACGACTTCCTGCCATCGATCAACCTGGTCTATTCGCTCACCGACGACATGTTGTTGCGTGCCGCATCGGCCAAGGTCATCGCGCGACCGTCGCTGGGGCTCATGGCGCCCAGCATCACCTCGATGAAGATCCCGACCAATGCCGGGGAGACAACTGGCGCCACGGCCGCCTTCGGCAACACCAACCTCGCACCGTTTCGTGCCAATACCGTGGACCTAGGCTGGGAATGGTACTTCGACAAGGGGGCGATAATCGCCGTCACCGGCTTCGCCAAATGGGTGTCATCAAATCCGCAGATCGTGGTCTCGTCCGGCGCACTCAGCGACTTCTTCACGTCCGGCCAGTTGAGCACCTTCGCATCGTACTACTGCAACACACCGGACGCACCGGGCAGCACGACGAATGCCAACGAGTGCGCCTATCTCAGCACGCCCAGCAATTCGATTGCCGTGACGCAAGCCGAGAACGGTCCAGGCGGCGTGCTGGAAGGCGTCGAAGTCACCTATCAGCAGCATCTCGACTTCATCCCGCCGGTGTTCGGCGGCGACGGCTTCGGCGTCAACGCCAACTACACCCATATCAAGTCGGTCCAGCATTACATCATCAATTCTACAAGCAAGGGCAATACCATGGCCGACGGTCCATGGAATGGCGCATCGCCCGACGCTTTCAACTTCACGCTCTACTATGACGGACAAAATTGGTCGGGGCGTCTGTCGACGGCGTATCGCAGTTCCTATCTGTATCTGTATCCAGTCGCGGGTGGTTCCGATGTGCTTGGCTATGGAAACTCGCCGCTGGTCAACGACTTCGGCTACAGCAAGAACACGCTGAACGTTGATGCGTCTGCTTCGTACGACATCAATGACAACATGGAACTGACGCTGGACGCGCTCAATCTGACCAACCAGCCGGATCGGCGCTGGGCCTACGTGAATTCGCCCCAGGTGACCAATTACGCTTCGACGGGTCGCGAGATCTATATAGGCTTCCGCCTGAAATACTGAGACTGAATATCAAAGTTGAAAAGGGCGCCGGGAAACCGGCGCCCTCCAAACATCGCAGCCGACGGATTTAGCGCCGTCGTACGCTGTTGGGGCATTCCGACGCCTTCACACCTTGGACCTTCGACGCCAAGGCTAGGTCGTCTTTTCCGATTTTGAGCGAGTGATGCGTCGTTACATCAGGCGGTTCACGTCCGCTGACGATGAAAAATACCATTTTTAACAAACGCTTATGGCCGTCATCTTGGCGTAAGATTACATGGACGGGCTAACCTTACATGCGGCTTACTGTCGATTGACCACACGCACGACGTGACGGTACCCTTGTGACACCGGTGTCAGTCCGGGGGCACAACAGCGCACAGAACAATCGGCCGCGACGCCATGGGGCACCAAGAGGCCACTTTGTTTCTGATGGGGAGGTAATAAATGTCGGAGAGAATGATCGGCTCGCACGCATGCGGCCGGTGGGCGGGCGCGTTCAAGCGGTCGCTTGCAACAGGCGCAGCGGTAACGGCACTGACTTGCGGCGCCTACGCCCAGCAGGCGGCTGCCGGGCCGGAAGGTTCAATGGAAACCGTTGTTGTTACCGGTTACCGCGCCTCGTTAGAGAGCGCGCTCAACACCAAGTTCCAATCCAACGAAATGGTCGATGCGATCAACGCTGAAGATATCGCCAAATTCCCGGACGCCAACCTGGCCGAAGCGTTGCAGCGCCTTCCCGGCGTCGCCGTAGATCGCGACAACGGCGAGGGCCGCACGATCACCGTGCGCGGCCTGGGCAGCAACTTCACGCGCGTTACCCTGAACGGCCTGGAAACATTGTCGACGGCCGGTGCCAGCAGTGCGGGCGCCTCGCCCAACCGCGACCGCGGTTTCGATTTCAATACGTTCGCCTCTGAACTCTTCAATTCTCTGAAGGTACAGAAATCAGCCTCCGCAGCGACGGAAGAAGGCTCGCTCGGCGCAACCGTCGAACTCTTCACGCCACGCCCCTTCGAGGTCGGCGAAAAATTCATCGCCGGGATACAGAACGCCTATTACGAATACGGCAAGCCGTTCAATCCGCGCGTCACGGGCCTCGCCTCCGAGACCTTCCTCGGCGGGCATCTGGGC
>JAGWVX010000438.1 GCA_018970685.1 Alphaproteobacteria bacterium
CTGCGCATTCGTCGGGCCTCCTTCGAAGGGCGCGGACCATTAGTCCGCACTTTTCCCAAAGTCAACGCTTGAAATTAACGAAGGCCGGCCATGGCCGGTTCTCCGCCTTTGAGTCTGCGCCGTTCCACGGAAGACGGGATCCGCATCGCCTCGCGATATTTCGCCACCGTGCGTCTTGCGATGTTCACGCCGTCGGCCGTCAGCAGCGCCACGATACGGTCGTCGGAGAGGACTTCATCGACGCCCTCACGTTCGATCATCTCGCGAATGCGGTCGCGTACCGCTTCGGCGGAGTGCGATTCCGCGCCATTGATCGACTGTATCGCCGCGGTGAAGAAATATTTCAGTTCGAACAAACCGCGCGGCGTGCAGATGTATTTGTTCGAGGTGACGCGGCTCACCGTCGATTCATGCATGCCGATCGCGTCCGCGATGGCGCGCAGATTCAGCGGCCTGAGATGGCGCACACCGTAAGCGAGAAACCCATCCTGCTGGCGTACGATTTCGCTAGCGACTTTGAGAATGGTGCGGGCCCGCTGGTCGAGGCTTTTTACCAGCCAGTTGGCGTTGTTCAGGCATTCGGTGAGATAGATCTTGGCGTCCTTGTCGCGGACGTGCGTCGAAACTTTCGCGTAGTAGCGCGCATTGACCAACAGGCGCGGCAAGGTGTCCGCGTTCAGTTCCACGTGCCAGCCGCCGTCAGGTCCTTCGCGCACGATGACGTCCGGCACCACGGGCTGTACCGGTTCGCTGCCGAACGACAGACCGGGCTTGGGTGAAAGGTTCCGCACCTCAGCGATCATGTCGGCGATGTCGGCGGCGTCAACGCCGCACAAATGCGCCAGCTGCGCTGTGTCGCGGCGGGCGACGAGGTCGAGATGCGCGAGCATCGCCTGCATCGCTGGATCGAGGCGATCCTTGTCTTTCAGCTGCAGCGCCAGGCATTCGGCCAGATCGCGTGCACCGACGCCAATTGGATCGAAGCCCTGCAACACCTTTACTGTTTTCTCAACCGCATAAAGCTCCGTGCCCAACCGCTGCGCCACCTCTTCGAGATCGGCGCGGAGATAGCCCGCTTCATCGACGGCGTCGATCAGCGTTACGCAGATCAAGCGCTTCTCGGGGTTAAGTGCTGCAATCGCAAGCTGGTCGAGCAGATGATCCTTCAGCGTTCCGCCGTCCGCGAGCGTGGATTCCAGAATGTCCTCGTCGCCCTCGAAAGACTGGGAGGACTTGACCGTCGTCCAATCGGCCAGCGGTGCATTCGGTGTGCTCGGGACAACGGCCGACGGCGGTTCGTCATTGTCGTAGAGATTGTCGTGCGCGGTATCCATCTCCTCGCATTTCGAAAAATCTTCACGCGCCAACGACGCTTCGAGCGGTTCGTCCTGCGCCGCTGGCTCGGCCGGCGTGCGCTCGGTATCGAGCGCCGGCGCGCTGTCGTCGCGCTCGAGCAGCGGGTTCTTCTCCAGCTCCTGCTCGCAATATTCTGCGAGCTCGACGTTCGACAGCTGCAGCAGCTTGATGGCCTGCTGCAGCTGCGGGGTCATGACCAGCGACTGACCCTGCCGGATCTCCAGCCGTTGCGTCAGCGCCATGGTCTGCCCCACGTGCTCACAGCGAGAACCGTTCGCCGAGATAGACGCGCCGCACGTCGCGATCGCTCACGATGTCGTCCGGAGAGCCTTCCTTCAACACATGACCGTCATGCAGGATGTAGGCGCGGTCGATGATATCGAGCGCGTCGCGAACGTTGTGATCGGTAATCAGCACGCCGACGCCGCGGTCCTTGAGATGCTTCACCAAGGCGCGGATCTCGTTTACCGCGATGGGATCAATGCCGGCCAGCGGCTCGTCAAGCAGGATGTATGACGGATGCGTTGCCAGGGCGCGGGCAATCTCCACACGGCGGCGTTCGCCGCCCGACAGCGCGATGGCTGGAGTGTTGCGCACATGGGTGACGCCGAACTCGGCAAGCAGTTCCTCGACGGCCGCCTCCAGCATACCCGGCTCGGGTTCCACAAGTTCGGCCGTAGCGCGGATGTTCTCCTCGGCGCTGAGGCCGCGAAAAATGGAAGCTTCTTGCGGCAAATAGCCGATGCCCAGTCGGGCGCGGCGGTACATAGGCAGACGCGTCACGTCGTAGCCGTCAACCTCGATGGTGCCGCCGTCCACGGGGATAAGGCCGGTGATCATATAAAAACAGGTGGTTTTGCCGGCGCCATTGGGACCGAGCAGCCCGACCACCTCGCCGCGCTTGACGGACAGGCTGACCGAGCGGACCACCGGGCGCTTGTTGAAACTCTTGGCGATCCGGGTAACGACAAGACCCTTGCCGCCCTCCACAACATGCGGACGGAGCTTCTGCTTCGGGTCGACGGCCAGAGTCTGTGCCATGCGAGAACTGTGCCTGTTTGTGTTTAAGGAACTGTGAAACCTACGGTT
>JAGWVX010000439.1 GCA_018970685.1 Alphaproteobacteria bacterium
GGCGCGCGGCGGCAGACGATGCGATAGAGATAATGCCGCGCCGTTGCGGAAAAACGCGCGTGAAACTCCGCATCGGCGACGGCGGCGTCCAGCACGGCGGCGGGCGCGGGCCGCAGGAAATGGTTGAGTGCGTCGCGGATCTTGTCGGGCGCGAAGCCTTTCGCCAGATCGAAATGCGCCACCTGTTCGTAAGCGTGCACGCCGGCATCGGTGCGCCCGGCGCCGGTGACGGTCACCGTCTCGCCGCAGAGCTTGAAGATCGCCTCTTCCAGCGCGCCTTGCACCGACGGCCCGTTGTCCTGGCGCTGCCAGCCGACGAAAGGCGTGCCGTCATATTCGACGGTGAGACGATAGCGCGGCACTTCACCCCCTCCTAACCTCCCCCATCAAGGGGAGGGAAGCGAATAATGTGCCCTTCGGCAACGAGAAACCGCGCAACAGTTCGGACGCGCTCATCATCGCCTTGCCGGCGCGCTGCAGACGAATGAGGCGCAGCGCGCCCGAACCGCAGGCGATGGTCAAACGATCGTCGAGCACTTCGCCCGCCCGTCGAGGCACGGCTTCGCCGTGCTCCTCAGGATGATGCACCGGCTCGGCGTAGAGAATCTTCAGCCGCTCGCCGCCCGCTTCGATCCAGGCGCCCGGCACCGGCGAGAGGCCGCGGATCAGGCAATCGATCTCGTGGGCGCTCTTCGTCCAGTCGATGCGGGCTTCTTCCTTGAGAATCTTCTTGGCGTAAGTGGCGCCTTCGTCCGGCTGCTTCCGCTCGGCGATGCTGCCGCGTTCGAGCGCCGCGAGCGTGCGCACCATCAGCGAGGCGCCGAGACGCGCCAGCTCGTTGTGCATCTCGCCGTAAGTGCGCCGGCCGATATATTCGCGCTCGGCCATCAGCACCGGCCCGGTGTCGAGGCCTTCGTCCATATGCATCACCATGACGCCGGTCTCTTCGTCGCCGGCCATGATGGCGCGCTGGATCGGCGCCGCGCCGCGCCAGCGCGGCAAGAGCGAGGCATGCAGGTTGAAACAGCCAAGCCGCGGCGCCTCCAGGATCGGCTTGGGCAGGATCAGCCCGTACGCGATCACCACCGCGGCATCGAGATTCAGGGCCGCAAATTCCGCCTGCGCTTCGGGCGATTTCAACGTCGCCGGCGTGCGCACATCGAGGCCGTGGGCGGCGGCGAGTTGCGCGACGGGCGACGGTTCCTCGCCGAGGCCGCGGCCCTTGGGACGCGCCGGCTGCGAATAGACGGCGGCGATGTCGTGACCCTGGGCGATCAGCTCGGCCAGCATCGGCACCGAAAAATCCGGCGTTCCCATGAAGGCGATGCGCAGGGTCATTCCCGACGTCCTGTCATCCCGGGCGAGCGCGCAGCGCGAGACCCGGGACCCGCCGAGAAACCGGTTGGGTTGGTCCCGGCTCGCGCGATGCTAACGCATCGCTTGGCCGGGACGACAACGAAGAATTGGAGCAGCGCAATCCCGTCATCACGCCGTTTCCTTTTGCCGTTTCGCCTTGGCGAGCTTGCGCAGCGCGATGGAGCGTTTGAGGCGCGACAGGTGATCGATGAACAGGATGCCGTTCAGATGATCCATCTCGTGCTGCAGGCAATCGGCGAGCAGGCCGTCGGCTTCGACCGTCTGCAGCTTGCCGTCGCGGTCGAGATATTCGGCGCGGATGCGGGCGGGGCGCTCGACCTCTTCCCAGATATCGGGCACCGACAGGCAGCCTTCCTCGAAACTCGCCGTCTCGTCGGAGGCCCACAGGATCTTCGGATTGACGAAGACGCGCGGCTTGTTCTTGCCGTCCTTCTGATCGAGGTCCATGACGACGACGCGCTTGGCGACGCCGATCTGCACCGCGGCCAGACCGATGCCGTCGGCGTCGTACATGGTCTCCAGCATGTCGTCGCAGAGCCTGCGGATTTCGCCGTCGACCTTCTCGACGTCGGCGGCGACGGCCTTCAGCAGGGGATCGGGCGCGGTCAGGATGGGGCGGATGGTCATGGCGGTCAGATAGGCTGGGGGCCGGTTTCGGTCAAGGTTTTGGGGCGCTTGCGCATAGGATAGGCTCGGTAAAACAGGGATTCGTCATGGATATCGCGTTCATCGTCTTGGCCGTCGCGCTGGTCGCCGCCGCGGCCATTGTCGCCGTCGCCCTGCGCCGTCCGGCCGCGGCGCCCGAGGCGAAGCCAGATCCGCGGCTCGACACCGTGATCGCGGCGCAGGGCGAGATCGCAGGCCGGTTCCAGCAAACCGTGGCGGCGCAGGCGGAACTGCAGCGCACGCTGGCCGAGCGCATCGACGCGTTGAACAAGCGGCTGGGCGAGACGCTGACCGAAGGTACCGAGAAGACCGGCGAGACGCTGAAGAACATCGGCGAGCGGCTGGCGGTGATCGACGAAGCGCAGAAGAACATCACGGCGCTGTCGGACCGCATGGTCTCG
>JAGWVX010000034.1 GCA_018970685.1 Alphaproteobacteria bacterium
TGCCGGCCCCTTTATGAGGACCAGAACGCGCGGATCTCCATCTTGGTCAACGGCATAGCCGGAAGGCCGGATACGTTTGTGCAGACTGCTCATGCCATCACCAAAAAATCACTTGCCGACGGGGCGGGCCATACGTTTTGGGGAGGTCGGCGAGCGCAGCGAGCCGGGTGGGGGGTGATGGCGAAATCTGCGCAGCCGCATCGCTTCACCTCCCCCTTTGTGGGGAGGTCGGCGAGCGCAGCGAGCCGGGCGGGGGGCGATGGCGAAATCTGCGCAGCCGCATCGCTTCACCTCCCCCTTTGTGGGGAGGTCGGCGAGCACAGCGAGCCGGGCGGGGGGCGATGTCCAATCTCACCCAGATTTTGCAGAATTCGATCCATCACACCATCGATGTTATCCAGTACTTCCAGATTCCGGAACCGCAATGTCCGATAACCCTGGCTTGCGAGGAATTGATCGCGCCGAAGATCGTGTGCGTGCCGCACCGGCTCATCGTGCTGGCCGCCGTCAAGTTCGACGACCAGCCGTTCATGATGCTCCGCGAAATCCAGGATATAGGCTCTGAACGGCGCCTGCCGCCGGAAGTGGAATCCCTGTTCGTTCAATTCGCGCAGCTTCCACCATAGACGCCTCTCAACATCTGTCGCGTCGCGGCGGAGGCGCCGGGCTTGCGTGATCTTTTCGCGGTCGGCACGCTTGAACATACACCGGCCCCCACCCGAAACGCTGCGCGTTTCGACCTCCCCGCAAAGGGGGAGGCGATTATCTGGCCATCCTACTGAAAATACTGCGGCGCATTGCGCATGAAGGTCAGGTCGTAGGCCTTCTCGTAGGGCAGGTTCTTCGGATACAGCCCCAGCCCGCTCATCGTCGTGAAGAAATTCTTCCAGCGCGGATTGGTCATCGCTCCGATGCCGAACACCTTGGCGTCGCCCGACCACACCAGCCCGTAGCCTTTCATCTTGGCGATCGACTGGGCGATGACGGCGTCGCTCATGTCGGGGTTGTCGCGCTTGATCAGCGCGTTCGCCGGCCTCGGATCGCCGTTGAGATATTCGCGCCAGCCGTCGCGCGACGCGTCGTAGAAGGCTTGCACCGCCGCCGGGTTCTTGTCGATCCAGCGCTGCGGCACCAGCACCAGATTGGCGTAGCTGGTGTAGCCGTCGTCGGCGAGCAGGAAGACCTGCGGCTCGAAATGCGCCGTCTGCTCCACGGTGAACGGCTCGCTGGTGAGATAGCCTTCCTGGATCGCGCTTTGGTCCACCAGGAACGGCGCGAGGTTGAAGGTATATTTGCGGATCTGCGAATCCGAGAAGCCGTATTTCGCCTTCAGCCAGGGCCAGATCGTCACCGTCGCGGTGTCGCCCAGCATGATCGGCTTGTCGCGCATTTGCGCGAGCGTCTTCACGTCGGGGCGCGGATGCGTCATCAGGATCGCGGGGTCCTTCTGGAACACCGCCATGACGGCGCGCACCGGCACGCCCTGCTTCGCCAGGTTGAGCGCCACGAAACTGTTCGAGCCGATGCCGAAATCCGCCGCCCCGCCCGCGATCATCTGCGGCACGTTCACGCTCGGTCCGCCTTCGCGGATGCGCACGTCGAGTCCGCGCTGCTTGTAGAGGCCGAGCGCCAGCGCCTCGTAGAAGCCGCCATGCTCGGCCTGCGCCTTCCAGTCGGTGACGAAGACGATGCGGGTGAGCTTCGGCGCGGCGGCGGCCGGCGCGGCGAAGGCGACGGCGAAAGCGAGAAGCGGTGCCGAAAATTTCATGACGTGTCCGTCTCCTCACATCCCGCCGTCGCTATACGTCCCGCAGCTCGCCTGCCGCCGCGCCGCGTCGATTCCCGGAAGATTGGCCTCGTCGTCGATCAGGGTACGGAACAACACCAACCCTTTGGTCGTCGGCGAATAGACCTGCGGCGGGGCGTGCGCCGCGCCGCCGTCGATCAGCCCGCTCTTCGGCCCCACGATGACGAAGTCCACCTTGCCGCCGCGCGCCTGCCGGTTGTTCTCGACGAAGATGTTGTCGGTGTGGGCGTCGAACACCGACACCGACCAATAGGTGCCGCGCGGCACCCGGGCATACACGCGCAGCGCCCCGTGCGCTTTGTCGAGATCGAAGGGGCACGCCGAATAGAGCAGGTCGGGGCTCGGCCGCACGATCTTGCGCGAATTCGCGTCGGCGCGCGGCGCGTGCGTCAGCGTGTTGTAGCCGCCGTCCGCGGCCAGCATGTCGAGGGCGCGCGCCATCGCCGCGTCGGGCAGCCCGACCAGCGTCGCCGCGTGCACCGCCAGCGCCAGCGCGGCGGCGATGGCGACGTACATCCAGTTCCGCTCGAAGAAGCCGTTCATCGGCACGACTCCTTGCGGATCTCCGGCAGCGCCGCTTTCGCCGGATCGGCCGCCACCGCCGCGCCGGGATGATAAAGCCGCAGCGTCAGGCTGAACGGCCCGTTGCCGGCCGCGATCCAGTTCGCGCCGCCCTGGCGCTGCGATACGGTGATGACGAAGCTGTTGTCGCCGCGCCGCATGACCGATTCCGTCGACACCGAATAGCGCCGCGCCGCGTTGGGGATCAGGAAATCGTCGGCGCCGTAGGCGGTGAGGCTCCACCAGGCCGCGTCGGGATCGCGCCCGGCGACGCGATAGATGCAGGCGCCGTTGAGCCGGCCGCCGTCGCTGTCGTGCGTCGCATCGTAATAGATCGCTTCGCTGCGCTTGAGCGCGAACAAGCCGTGCAGCGCCACATAGGCGCGCAGATAAGGCCCGCTCTGCGGGCTTCCCACCGTCAGGCTGGTGCGCCACGGCCCGTCCTTCACGGTGCCGAAGGCGAAAAGCGAAACGCTCGCCCAGGTGAGCAGCATGCCGAGCACGATGCCGGCCGCCGCCGCCGCGAGTGCTTTCAACGCCACACTTATCGCCATTGTGCGCCGGCCGGTTTCCCCGCGCGGAGCCTATCACAGGCAAACGCCGCCCGCCCATCCCCTGCGGCAGCATCGGCGTGTTCGCCGCCGGCGCAAATTGTGGCATGATGCGAAGACGGGTCGGGGGGTGCCATGCGCAAATTCGCAGTTGTTGCTTGTCTGCTGGTTGTTGCGGCGCCCGCGCAGGCGCAATGCGGCAAGACCATGCTCGAAATTACGCAGTTTCTCCTGCCCTATGCATCGACGAATTTCGCCGCCATCAAGGGGAGCGTTTCGGCGCCCGGCGACGCAAGCATCGGCATGGGCGGACAATACAATTTCTCGGAAGCCGCCGCGCAATACTGTCCGAACAGCTTGATCCTCGAGGACACCCCGGCCCACGACAAATATCCGGAGTTCTGGGAAGTGAAATTCGACAGCCACGAAGCCGGCAACGGGGATGACGTCGCCGTCGCGCTCATCAAGAGGTTCTCGCCCGTTCTCAAGGCCGCCGGCTATCAGGACAAGCCGTACATCGACAACGGCGACGATCCGAACACCTACAACATGGAATGGGACGGTCCGTCGGATACCTGGGTTACGATCGATACCTTTCTCGAATCCGGCAAGCCGGGCATGATCGACTACGAGATCAAAGTCGCGCACGACGTGAAGTGACGTTGCGAACGCCGTTCGTGCCGTTTTCTTCGCGAGGAATCCGCGGCGGCGTTAAATGGTGATCGCGAGGCGTCTTCGCAAGAACCTTTCGAAGATGTAATGCATCGCCGATTGTTACTCTTTGTGCGGAATTATTTTTTTCCGCAATCTTACACAATTGACACAAGACTCCGCCGCGCCGGCGCTGGAAGACTCCGCTTCGTCGCGGCGATGAGACGTTCATCGCATTCGTTACATGTGGCGCTGGCGCTGGAAAACTTCCGCGACAATCGCCATCTAAGTTGCGGCTGTTCGGGAAAGGGGGTGACGCGTAAAACAAAGGAGTAGGCGTATGAAAAAGTTTCTACTGGTTGCGGCAGGTCTGGCCATGGCGGCGGGCGCGAATGCGGCGATGGCGGCCGATCAGGGCTGGTATGTTTCGGGCGCTCTCGGCGCTTCGCTGCTGCCCGCGCTGAACATGACCGGCGCGACGAGCACGGCGCATAGCAGCTTCAATGCCGGTTACGCCTATGGCGGCGCCGTCGGTTACGACATGGGCAACGGCTGGCGCTACGAACTCGACAGCGTGCACCAGCTCTCCGGCCTCGACCGCATCGGCGGCACGCTGGCGAGCGGCCATCTGCAATCCACCAGCCTGATGGCGAACGCCACCTACGATCTCCCGGTGGATTGGATCGTCACGCCTTATGTCGGCGCCGGCGTCGGCTTCGCCAATGTCGGCGGCGCGATCGACGGCTTGTCGGGCGGCGACGTCTGGGAGCCCGCCTATCAAGTCGAAGCGGGCCTGCGGAAGAATCTCGGCGACAATTATTCGCTGTTCACCGAATACCGCTTCACCCAGAGCGAGGCGGCGAAATTCGCCGATCCCGCGCTGTCCCTCGCCGCCAACCAGCACTTCGACGATCACCAGCTTATGGTGGGCGTTTCCTATCGCTTCAATCCGTAATCTACCGGCGATCATGCAAGGAAGGCCGGGGCGCGTCGCCGTCCCGGCCTTCTTGTTGCGCTTTTCTCCCGCCGTTTACGGGGGAGGGAAAATAGCCGCCCCCGCTTAATTCTGCTCGTCGTTGCCGGGCGGTTGCGGCGGATTTTGCGGCGGTCTCCTGTCGTCCGAACCGAACAGCCAGTCCCAGAAGCTGCGATGCTCCTCGCCGCTCTGCGGCTGCTGCGGTTGCGGCTGCGGTTGTCCGTTGACGACGGCGCCGTTGGATTCCTCGTCGGCTCCCAGCGGCAGGCCCGAGGTCAGCATCTGGTCCACCGGCACGCCCGGCGGCGAGCGGTCGAGCGGCCGCGCCGGCAATCCCTTCTCCGCCGTGGTCATCACCATACGCCAGAGTTCCGCCGGCAGGCTGCCGCCGGTGACGCCGCGCATCGGCGTCGCCTCGTCGTTGCCCACCCACACGCCGGTGACGTAATCGGTGGTGAAGCCGACGAACCAGGCGTCGTGATAATCCTGCGTGGTGCCGGTCTTGCCCGCCGCTTCGCGATTCCACAGCGCGGCGCCGCGTCCGGTGCCTTCGGTCACCACGTCGTACATCATGGCGGTCAGGTCGCGGTCCACGTGATCGGCGATGATGCGCCGTTCTTCCGGGGTCCGGCGTTTGTAGAGCACGTGCCCCGCGTCGTCGTCGATCTCGGTCACCAGATAGGGCGCGATCTTGTAGCCGCCCGAGGCGAAGGCGGCGTAGGCGCTGGTCAGCTCCATCGGCGTGACGTCGCTGGTGCCCAGTGCCAGCGAGGCGTTGGGCTGCAGCGGCGAGGTGATGCCGCAGCGCTGCGCCGCTTCGATCACGGCGGGAATGCCGACTTCCTGCGCCACTTCCGCGGTGACGCGGTTGATCGAATGCGCCAGCGCATCGGCCAGCGTCACCGTGCCGTAATCGCGCCCGCCGTAATTGGTCGGCTGCCAGCCGTTGATGTCGACGGGTCCGTCGGTGCGCTCGTCCCACGGCGTCAGTCCCGCTTCCAGCGCCGCCAGATAGACGAACGGCTTGAAGGCGGAGCCGGGCTGGCGGTGCGCCTGGGTGGCGCGGTTGTAGGTGCTCTCGTCGTAGTCGACGCCGCCGAGCAGCGCCGACACCGCGCCGTCGAGCTTCATCACCACCACCGCCGCTTCGTGGGCGCGGTCGCGGCGGCCCTGTTTGCCCTCGATCACCTTCACCGCGTCGGCATGCGCCGCGTCCTGGATTTTCGGTTCCATCGTCGTATGCACGATGAGATCGCCGGTATATTTGCCGTCCACCAGCGCCTGGGCGTCGTTGGCCGCGGTGTCGAGGAAGTAGTTGCGCGCGTCCTGCCGCGTGCGGTCGGTGATGACGGCGGGATGGGCCTTGGCCTCGTCGGCCTGCTCCTGGGTGATGGCGCCGGTGTCGGCCATGGCGTCGAGCACCATGTCGGCGCGCTGCTGGGCGCGGGCCAGGTCGCGCCGCGGCGAGAATGCCGAAGGCGCGCGCGTCAGCGTCGCCAGCATCGCGGCCTGCGACAGCGTCAGGTCGCGCGCCGATTTGCCGAAATAGACATGCGCCGCGCCGTCCACGCCATAGGCGCCGGAGCCGAGATAGAGCCGGTTGAGGTAAAGCTCGAGGATCTGCTGCTTCGACAGCGCCTTGTTGAGCGCCACCGCGTCCAGCATGTCGGTCAGCTTGCGCGAGACGTTGCGCGCCGAATTGGTGAACAGGATCTTCGCGGTCTGCTGGGTGATGGTGGAGCCGCCCGCCACCCAATGCCGGGCTTGGATATCGGCGACCAGCGCGCGCAGGATGCCCCAGGGATCGATGCCCATGTTGGTGTAGAAGCGGCGGTCCTCCATGGCGATGAAGGCGGCCGGCAGATAGGGCGGCATCTCGTCGAGCTTCAGCCGCTCGCCGACGATGGCGCCGCGCCGTCCCACGACATCGCCTTGGTCGTCGAGGAAGGTGAAGGCCACCGGCCGGTTGAGCGTGTAGAGATCCTGCCTGAGGTCGAGCGTCGGCGCGAAGGGCGACAGCGCATAGGGCAGCATATACAGGGCGAGGATCGGTCCGCCGATCGCGACGCCCAGCACCGCGCCGATTTTGGTCAGCACCCGGCGATGCGCGACGATCCACGCGCCGAGGGGTTCCGCCGCGCGGCTGAGCATTTCGATGAATTCCCGGACGCCGTTTCCCATGCCGCCGCTTCGTGGACGATCTTTGGGGCAGATTCAAGACAGCGCGGGACGGGAAGAAAGCGACATTATTGGGCCGCGCCGCGCATGAGGGCCGGAATCTGCAAGCGCCGCGCGGCGAAAGCCGGCGGGTGAAGGTTATTTCATCCGTCCGCGGCGCGGCTTGTTAACGATGGCAAAGATGCATCGGGAGGTTGAAAGCCGCGACCGGATTCCACGCCGCTGCGGATCGCGCCGTGACACGTAAGGCGCCGCTTCCCTCCGGTTGCGACGCGCTCTAAAGCGGCTCGTCGGGCGAAGACGGATTGGCTACTTTCGCATGCGCGATCATTTTTTTCACGTCGTCGCTGGCGTTGACGGCGACGATGTTGACGTTCGGATGTCCCCCGGCGAAGACGCGGAAAATCTCGTCCGCGAAGGCTTGGCCGATTTGCTCGACGCCTTTGAAATCCAGCAAGATTTCATCGAAGCGGTCGAACCGCGCGAGGATCCGCTTGGCCTGCGAGCGCGAGACGAGCTCTTCCTGCCCGTATCGGCCGAGCGTGACCGGTATGTGAGTCTTGGCGAAGTCCCAATCCTCGTTCTGGTATTTTTCGAAGATGTCCTTCGGGCTCCAAGTCGCGTTTGCCGCGAGGGTCATCGCGACCGTAGTGCCCTTCTTGTGATAGTCCGGCCGGTCCTCCGTTTCGAGCAGCCAGCCCCGGTCTTCCGTCATCTTCCGCGTGTAGCAGAGGTGGCCCGACAGAATCGTGAAGCTGTTGAACATGCGCGAGGTGAAGAAAATCCCTTCGCCGGAATGCTTGGACTTGTCGGAGGTGAGCTTGCCCTTCGACAGTTCCAGCAGGGCCGAGCGCGGATCGGGCAATCGGAAGTCCTTCTGGATCTTCTCGAAGATGCCGACGCCGCGGTCGATGACCAACATGCTGATCTCGGCATAGTCTTGCTTGCAGTTGACGATTGCGTCGGCGCTGCCGGAGTGGTCGATGACGTTGTTGAACATCTCCGTGAAGCCGTACTGGCAGATGCGCTCCACATTGTCCGGTAGGTTCTTCAGATGCGGTTCGACCTGCAGCCGCCAGATGTCGCTCTCGTAGAGACCGGGCGCGATGTCTATCGTCGTGCTGTATTCGGAGATCGGCTTCAAGGCGTAGCGCCTCGCCGAGGTTTTGCCGTCCGCCGAAATGAATCCTTCGGCTTCCAGCCGCTTCAGATAGCGGTTGGCGGCGGTGCGCGAGAGGCCGAATTTCTCGGCGGCCAGGCTGCCGATGGCGACCGGGTGGGTGGGGATCGTCCGCAGGATGAAGTCGCGGATTTCCGGGTTTTGCCGGCTTTTCCTCGGAACTGTCACCTTTAAGCTCCGAAACTGTAACGCTTAACTCAACGATCTGTAACACTTACGGCGGTAAACTGTCAACAATAATCGAGAAACTGTAACGTTTTAGGGTCGTTTGTGTTCGGATGTATTCAACGAACGCGTTGTCATCCCGGCCAAGCCGCGCCAGGGGATGGCGGGGGCGGCGGCGAAGACAATTCGTGCCGCGCGGTGTTTCAGTCGTCTCGTCTCGTTTTTTATCCTGCTTTGCATCGTCTGCCGGGCGCGCGATGTCGCTCTTCTTTGCAGTTCGAAATCGCCTCCGAAAAATTCTTTTCTCGCGAATGCGTATCAAAAATTCTTGCGCGCGGTGCGACATCTCCGCTGTTTAGCCGGTGATCCCAAACGCATTTTCTGGAATTTGTCGCAGGTCGCAATTTTTTCGATGTGCCCCTTGAACCGGCACGGTCGAATGACCAGATATATTATATCCCCCAAGAAGTATCCGAACATGACCGACGCTCTCTTCAACAGCGCCTGCGGCGCGTTGTCGTGCGCCGACCTTGCGGCGCGCGGCATCCACATCCAACCCGTCACCTACGAACTACAGGAGGAACTCTTGAAACGTCTCTATCACGAAACGCGAAAACAGCTGTCCCAGCTGGAAGTCGCGATGAAGAACGGCGATACGCCGGACGACGCAAAGCGACGCAATCTCAATGCGCGCACGTTGGCGTCGCTGCAGGCCTCGGTCGAGCGGCTGGAGCGCCTCTACGACCAGCAGGAACAGAAACGCAGCATGATGATGGTGACCATTAATGTCGACGAAGCCCGCGCGGCGCTGGAGCGCCGACTCGATGAACGACTTGCCACGTTCGATGCGTTCCCATGTCCTTCGGGGAATGAGTCCTGAGGACATTCTGCAATGGCAGAACGACTGGTACAGATGGGCGCGCGACGCGCAGCTTCCGCCCGAGGGCGACTGGCGTATCTGGCTGTTCCTCGGCGGACGCGGCGCGGGCAAGACGCGGGCGGGCGCGGAGTGGATCGCCAACGGCGTGCAGCGCGGCACCATGCGCCGCGTCGGCATTGTCGGCGCCACCTTTGCGGATGCGAGGAGCGTGATGATCGAAGGCGTCTCGGGTCTGCTCGCCGTTTCGCGGGGCGCGGATTTCGAGCCCTCCAACCGGCGCGTGCTGTGGGCGAACGGCGCGGTCGGCGACGTGCTCACCGCCGAGGAGCCCGACATTATCCGCGGCCATCAATGCGATGCGATCTGGGCCGACGAATTCGCCAAATGGTCCGAGCCGCAGCAGGCGCTCGACATGCTGCTGATGTCGCTGCGTCTCGGCAAGGATCCGCGCATGATGGTGACCACCACGCCGCGCGCCATCACGCCTCTGCTCGATTTGATGACCATGCCCGGCACCGCGACCACCAAGGCAACCACTTGGGACAACGCGCGTTATCTGGCCCCGAGCTTCGTCGCCGGCCTCCGTCAGCGTTACGCCGGTACGCGTCTCGGCCGCCAGGAACTCGACGCCGAGCTGATCGAGGACAACGACGCCGCGCTGTGGCGCCGCGACTGGATCGAGAAGACGCGCGTGCGCGAAGCGCCGCCGCTGGTCCGCGTGGTGATCGCCGTCGATCCGCCCGCCTCCGCCACCGGCGGCGAGTGCGGCATCGTGGCGGCGGGGGTGGCCGGGAACGGCCACGCCTATGTGCTGGGCGATTGTTCGGTCGGGGGCGCCACGCCGGACGGTTGGGCGCGGCGCGTCGCCGACGCCTATGAGGACCATCGGGCGGATTCGATCGTTGCCGAAGCCAATCAGGGCGGCGACATGGTGGAGGCGCTGTTGCGGGGGCCCGCGCCCAACGCCTCGGTGAAGCTGGTGCACGCCACGCGCGACAAGCGCACGCGCGCCTCGCCCGCCGCCGCGCTCTACGAGCAGGGCCGCGTGCATCACTTGGGCGCTTTTCCGGAATTGGAGGATCAACTCTGCCACTACGACGGCGAAGGCAAAAGCCCGGACCGCATGGACGCGCTGGTCTGGGCGCTCACCGAACTCTTCCCGCGCACCCGCCGTGCCCTGCCGCGGGTGAGGGTGCTGTGAAAGCGAGATATAGATTGTCGCCCCCGGCACGACATACGAAGCGCTCGCTCTTTTTCCTCCCCCGTTTACGGGCGAGGAAAGTTCTTTCTACAGATCCGCCACCCGCGAGAAGATCGCTTGGAAGTCCACCTTGGGCGCCTCGTCGGCCTTGCCGATCACTTGGCCGGAATCGCCCACCGTAGTGCCGCTCAGATGTACGTGAATGTCGTCGGCGCCGAACACCGAGAAATTGTTGGGCGAGGCGGTGTGGCGGATCGCGTGCACGTCGGCGGTGAACTGGCCGTCTTTGTCGTTGTAGGCGCCCGTGAAATACATGATGGAGTCGCCGCCCAAGATGCGCCCGTCGCACAGCACGAAGACGCCGGCGCCGTCGCCGAGTTGGGTCCGGAACTGAACTTTGTAGAGGCCTTCGCGCATTCCATTCTCCAAGGGTTCGGTTCGCGCCTTGTTCAAGCGGCGCGATGCCGCCGTTTCCATCCAGCTTGCATTTAGAATCGTTTCCAACCCGTGCGCAATTCGCACTTTCGAGGATGTGACCGATGTTCGCCACTTTGTTTCGCACTGCACCCGAACGAAAATCCGCGCCGCCCTTGATTGCTTTGAGCTTGATCGGCGCACCGCGCTGGGGAGCGCGCGATTTCGCCGCACTGGCGCGCGACGGCGTGCTGGGCAACGCCGTGGCCTATCGCTGTGTCAGAATGATCGCCGAAGGCGCGGCTTCCGTGCCGTGGCTGCTCTATGACGGCGCGCGTGAAATCGACAATCATCCCTTGTTGGCGCTGCTCGCCGCGCCCAATCCGCAGGAAGAGGGCACCGCCCTGTTCGAGCGCTGGTACGCCTATCTGCAATGCGCCGGCGACGCCTATCTCGAAGCGGTGAGCGCCTCGGGCGATGTGCGCGAGCTTTACGTGCTGCGCCCCGACCGCATGTCGGTGGTGGCCGACGCCCGCGGCTGGCCCGCCGCTTACGATTATAAAGTGGGCGACCGCGTCACCCGCATCGCCCGCGACGCCTCCGGTTTCCTGCCGGTGCTGCACGCCAGCCTGTTCCATCCGCTCGACGACCATTACGGGCTGTCGCCGATCCGGGCCGCCGCCAAGGCGGTGGAGGTACACAATGCGGGCGCCGCCTGGACCAAGGCCCTGCTCGACAACGCCGCCCGTCCCTCCGGCGCACTTATATATAAGGGCGCCGACGGCGGCGCGCTCACCGACGAGCAGTTCCGCCGCCTCAAGCGGGAGATCGAGGACGGTTATCAGGGTGCGGCCAATGCCGGCCGGCCGATGGTGCTGGAAGGCGGGCTCGACTGGCGCTCGATGAGCTATTCGCCGGCCGATCTGGATTTCGCCACCACCCGCGACGTCGCCGCGCGCGAGATCGCATTGGCTTTCGGCGTGCCGCCCATGCTGCTCGGCATTCCCGGCGACAACACCTATGCGAACTATCGAGAGGCCAATCTGGTGTTCTGGCGGCAGACGGTATTGCCGCTGGTGGGGCGCACGGCACGGGCGCTCACGAAGTGGCTCGCGCCTCGGTTCGGTTCCTCGCTTCGCATCGGCTACGACGCCGACGCGGTCGACGCGCTGGCGCTGGAACGCGAGAGCGTGTGGGACCGCCTCTCCTCCGCCACGTTCCTGACGTTGAACGAACGCCGCGCCGCCGCGGGCTACTCGCCCGTCGAAGGCGGGGATGCACCACCTGCGTCTTAGTGACTGATCGCGTTAGGCCTTGATTTTGACGGAGAATTACCCAAGTTCACCATTCAGTCGGCTAGAGACGGAACCAACGCGGTCATTGACTGTTAAAGGTGCCGGTGCAATATGCGCGCTATAACAACCCCTCGGGAAACCGCCCGCTCTGACGGATACGGGGAACCGAGTTTAGTGACCCCGGGGACGCCTTCGTGCGTCCCCGTCTCATTTTAGCCCATGAGCAACCCTGGCATCCCGACGATCACGAAAACGCGAATTCGCATATTCGTTGATTTTTGGAATTTCAGCCTGTCGCTGAGAGATCGGGATGATTCCTTCAGGGTGGATTGGGCACCCATCGGTCCTTTGCTGACCGCAGAAGCAGGAAAGCTCGTCGATCCGACATCCCCAGTAACCTTCGAGGCAATGCACGTTTACGGATCGTACGATCCTGCCAAACCGCAAGACGCGAAACTGCGGAACTGGATGGTAAATCGCCTGGACAAAATGCCAGGTACGCACGTCATCTTGCTCGAACGCCAGAGAAAGAAGGGGTATCCCAAATGCCCCCACTGCCAAGAAGAAGCAACGCATTGCCAGAAGTGCGGGGGCGATCTCAGAGGAACGGAAGAAAAAGGCATAGATACGCGGATCGCCGCCGACATGATCAGCCTTGCATGGGCAAACGCGTACGATGTTGCTGTGCTGGTTTCGGCGGATAGAGACTTTGTACCTGTTGCGGAATTTCTGCAAACAAAAGGCATCAAGGTCGTACACGGCGCCTTTCCGCCCAAAGGTAGCCATCTTTCGCAGAAGTGTTGGGCGCATCTGAATCTGATTAAACTGATGCCGCAGTTTCGATTGACGGCGGGTTGATTGTCGATGACAGGAGGATTGTTGCATTTGCCATGACCCTCACCGATCAGATCCAGCCTTTGCTGGACAAACGCCTTCCGGCCGCCCTCGTGGCGGCTTTTTTGTTGCAGTCGGCCGGCGCGCTGTTCTGGGCCGG
>JAGWVX010000440.1 GCA_018970685.1 Alphaproteobacteria bacterium
AAGGGCGTCGATGTCGTCCTCGACATGGTCGGCGGCGATTACATCGAGCGGAATTTTCACGCTGCCGCGCTCAACGGCCGTATCGTCAATATCGCTTATCAGACCGGCGCGCGCGCCACGGTGGATTTCTTGCCGATGCTGCGAAAGCGCCTGACGCTCGCCGCCACCACTTTGCGTCCGCGCTCCAATGACGAGAAAGGCTCGATCCGCGACGCCTTGCTGAAAGAAGCCTGGCCGCCGATCGAAGCCGGCAAGATCAAACCTGTGATCGACGGCACATTTCCGCTCGCCGAGGCGCAAGCCGCCCACGCGCGGATGGCAAAGTCGGAACATATTGGAAAAATTCTGCTGACCCTCTAAAGAGACCGGCATGGACCTTTCCCAAATATCCGCCGGCCGCAATCCGCCGTCCGACGTGAACGTCGTGATCGAAATCCCGGCCGGCGGGTTGCCGGTGAAATACGAGATGGACAAGGCTTCCGGCGCGTTGTTCGTCGACCGCTTCCTACACACGGCAATGTACTATCCCGGCAATTACGGTTTCATCCCGCACACGCTGTCGGAAGACGGCGACCCCTGCGATGTGCTGGTGATCTCCGCCGTGCCGGTGCTGCCGGGCGCGGTGGTGCGCTGCCGGCCCGTCGGCGCGCTCAGCATGCACGACCAATCGGGCCCCGACGAAAAGATCATCGCCGTGCCGGTCGATGAACTGCACCCGTTCCATTCCGGCGTGCGTTCGTACAAGGACCTGCCGCCGATCCTGCTGCAGCAGATCGAGCACTTCTTCCAGCACTACAAGGATCTGGAACCCGCCAAATGGACGCATGTCGGCGCATGGGTCGATGCCGCCGAGGCCGAACGGTTGATCGGCGAGGGTATCGCCAGAGCGCAGCGGTAGCGGTCGGAGTCTATTGTTCGAAATCCATGTTCACCGGCGCATTCGGCAGCGGCTTCGTTGGAGACGCCGAAATCGGCACGTCTTTGCCAACCGGTTCGAGCCTGAAATCCGTCGCCCATACCGTACCCTTGCCTCTCAGGTTGTAGCCGAAGGCAATGCCTATCGCATCGGGCGGCACATCGAGAACCTCATCGTATCGCTTCCAGTCCGTCGTGCCGTTAATGGGTCTGTCTTCCATCCAATCGGCGGACAGGACCTTCATGTTCGGCCCGTCCACCCGCATCCACAATACCGCACGGCCGGCATTGTCGGTCTCGATCTGCGCGGACAAGCGTACACGCCGGCCGCGGTAGCTGTCGGCTGCAATTTCTCCTGCCTCAGCGTGGCGTTGCCGGATGGAGACGCGGCCGTCGCCTTGATGAAAGCGCATTTACCTGCCACGCCGTCGACATGGGTTGTTCCGGATTCATATTCCTGAGGGACACTTTCAGAGAACAACCACCCTTTTATGGGCCCGTTTCCGATCCCATTGTCCGCCGGTGCAGAAGTCAAGGAAATCGCGGCGGCTGCCGCTGCGGCGAACGCGGATCGTCTGCTCAACTTCACGGCATTGCTCCTTGGCTGATCGGTTGGTGCGGGTGCTGACGACGTGATCTTATTGATCGAAGTTCATGTTCACGGGCGCGTTGCGAAACTGCGTGCTTGAAACAGGTACGTCTTTGCTCACAGACTCCAACTTGAAATCCTCAGCCCACACTTCACCTTTCCCGTTCAGGAACATGCCGAACGCGATGTCCTGCGTCCCTTCCGGCACGTCGAGAACCAAGTTATAGCGCTTCCAATCCGTCGTTCCGGTCACGGGCCGGTCATCCATGTTGTAGAAGCCCAATATCTTGCCGTCCGTACCGTCCATCCGCATCCACAACTGGGCGCGGCTGGCGTTGGCGGTTTTGAGCATGGCGGAGAGGCGTAGCCGCTTGCCGAGGTAATTGTCGGCGGCGATCTCCTGCATGAGCGTGCCGAAGCCGCTCGGGGTATCCGTTTTTGCCTTGATAAAAGCGCATTTGCCGTTGGCGCACTTCTCGGTTCCAAACACATATTGCTGGGGCGTGCTGCCGGCGATGATCCATCCCTTCGGGGGTGATCTCGCCGCGTCGGCGGCGAAGGCAGGAGATATGGACAGCGCGGCGGCCAGGATGATCGTGCAGAGCGTTGAGGATTTCAGCTTCATGATAATCTCCTGGTTGATCGGTCGTCGGCCGGCATCGGCTGCACGTCCACCACGACGCGCTGTGTCACCGTAGGGGCCGAGAAGATATCCGCGTTCGTCCGCCGTGCCGGACGGCAGTCTTGGCGCGCAGCTAGATTCACTCCTTGAAATCCATATTCGCCAGCTTATCCGAATACTGACTTGAAACGGGGACTTCATCGCCCACAGCTTCGAGCTTGAAATCGTCGGCCCAGGCCTCGCCCTTTCCTGTCAGGAAATATCCGAAGTATATCTCCTGAGCTCCCTTTGGCACGTCCAGCACGGC
>JAGWVX010000035.1 GCA_018970685.1 Alphaproteobacteria bacterium
CGGGCGCCGAACTCGGTGCCCTTCATGTACTCCTCGTCGAGATGGAGCGGGGCGGGGTTATGGGTCATCGCCGTGAAGAGGACGTTGTCGGCCTCGGTTACGGTCCGGCGGATCGTATGCTCGAACTTCTGGCCGACCGAAAATTCCTCGAAATACAGTCCCGGCAATTTCGTGTCCCCTATGTTTGCCGCCCGGCAACGGAATTGTTTTTCAATTTTCGGAAATTCCCCCGGGGGGGAGGGGGGGTACCCAGCGAGGTTGTTTTCAAATTTTTCGCGGCCCCTCCCCCTCGCAGGGAAACCGCAATTCCAGCTTAGCGGCGACCCGGCTCCACACTCAAGATGTGGGCGCCGCGCACGGCCATTCCAAGCCCCTGCGCGCATTCGCCGCTGAGTCGGCCCAAACGTCAATGCCTCGCAAGGCGCCGCGCGATGCGACGCCGAACCGACGACCTGCGCCCGATTCCAGGGAGTTTGAGAACAACGATTTCGGTCCGCAGTCGGGCCAGGAGTAAGAAGCGCCATTTCCAGACAAATTCAAGGTTGGCGCCCACGAATAGTTTTTTCAAATTCGGAGTAAAATAAGGTTGCTGAACATCACGTCGTGAAGGAAATGGAAGAAATCGAGCGTGCCTATCATTCCATTGCGCCATATTTCGACCTCTGGGTACGAATCGTGGAGATTGGCACCCGAAAGCAGGAGGCGCTGGAGCACGCATCGGCTCGACCGCAGAAGGTCTTGATCGTGTCGCCGCCGACCGACGCGGGCATCCCGCTTCTCGCTGAAGCGAACAGCGGCGGCTCCACGACGTTGGTCTGCTTCTCCGAACGACTGAGAATAATTGCAGAGGCGTATCAGCGCGCTCGGCGCATTCACACCGGATTCGTCGTAATGCCGCATTTCGCGCGAGGTTTCGCCGACGCGACATTCGCGACTATATACGTCAACTGCTTCTTCGACTTTTGTCCGGACAAAGGTGTTGGTCCAATCGCAAGGGAACTCCGCCGCATCTTGAAACCTGGCGGCAAACTCTACGCAGTATATATGGACGTTCCGTCAAACGTCGTCGGTCACTTTTGGGCTTGGCTGTTCGCCACGTTCAAAACGCTTTCCGGCGGCTGCCATCCGGTTTCTATGCGCAAAGCGCTCTTGGACGTCGGCTTCGCGATTGAGACAGACAACCACCAGGAAAGAGCCGGGTTCCCGATGCGATACACAGTTGCCCGCGGATGATATCGGCGTTCGAATCCGGTCGTTGTGTACGTTTGCACCGCACAATACGATGCCAGACGGATGACGGAAATTGGCGCATGTCGGAAGCAGATGCGCTGCCGGGAACGTCTGACGTGGCCATAAGCGGCCGTTGATCGTTCGTATGGATAGCACCAGAAATCGCCGTTCCCAGAGCGATCTGCCTTTGCACAGCTTTGGGATGCGCAGTTCCACCGTGCCGGCGCGCGTTTCCCAAATCCGGTTGCAATAACCGTTGCGCGGTGAAGCCGATTTCATAAACGAAATGCCTCAATTTGTATGATTTTCGCGCGCCTTGTGCTAAGCGGCGAGGACAAGCGGAGGGACCACATGCGCAGACAGATTCTGGCAATGGTTTTTGCCTTGGCGATGACCGCACCCGCCTTTGCGGTGGAACGGCAGGTGACCGGCGGCATCGTGGAAGGCCAGTCGCTGCCGGACGGCGGCACCATCTTCCGCGCCATCCCCTTTGCCCAACCGCCGCTCGGCGAGCTGCGCTGGAAGCCGCCGCAGCCGGTGCAGCCCTGGTCGGGCGTGCGCGACGCCACCCAGACGGCGCCGACCTGCGCCCAGACCTATCAGGGCTGGAACGGCAACGAAACGGAGAGCAGTTCGGAAGACTGCCTGTATGTCGAGGTGCAGACGCCCAAGCACGCGCCGGGTGCGCAGCTTCCGGTCATGGTGTGGATTCACGGCGGTTCCAACCGGGCGGGCGGCGGCCGCGATGTGGCGGAATCCCCGATCACGCGCCAAGGCGTCATCCTCGTCACCGTGCAATACCGCCTCGGCGTCTTCGGTTTCCTGTCACTGCCCTCGCTGACCGCGGAATCGCCGGAGCATGCCTCGGGCAATTACGGTCTGATGGATCAGATCGCCGCTCTCAAATGGGTCCGGGCGAACATTGCCCAGTTCGGCGGCGATCCAAACAATGTGACGGTGTTCGGTGAATCCGCGGGAGCGCAGGATGTCGGTCTGCTCATCTTGTCGCCTTTGGCGCGCGGACTGTTCCGGCGCGCCATCGAGGAAAGCGGCACGGCCGGATTCGGCGTGCCGCCGCGCAGCCTCGCCGAGAACGAGAAGATCGGCGCCGATTTCCTCACCCTGCTCGGCCTGCCGTCCGGCGAAACCGGGCTTTCGGCGCTGCGGCGGGTGCCGACCGGCGCGCTGCTTGCGGCCGGCGACAGGCTGGTGCCGGCGCCGAGTGTCGACCCCGACTTTCTGTGGCTCCAGGCCGTGGTGGACGGCTGGGTCTTGCCGCACACCCCGGCCGACATCCTGTCGAGCAAAGACGAGGCGCCGGTGCCGCTGATCGTCGGCACCAATGCCCGCGAGTTCACCGTGGTGGGGGCGCGGGATTATCCGCGCCGCTGGATCGGCGAAAACGCCGACGATGCCCAACAGGCGCTGGCCTTCTACGGCCTGACATCCGATACGCCGCCGGGCGCCGATCCCGTCTACGGCGATCTCGCCGAACGCCTGTCCACCGACGTGATCTTGCGCTGCCCGTCCAATTGGGTGGCGGATCACCAAGCGGCCGTGACGTCCAAGGTCTGGCGCTATCAGTTCAGCGTGGAGGCGCCTTCCACGGTCGGGCCCGTGGCCCATGCCGGCGAGCTCAACTACGTCTTTCTCAAATCCCCCAAGGGGGCGACGTTCGGCGCCTGGCCGCCGCTGCAGGCCTATTGGACCAATTTTGCCAAGACCGGCGATCCCAACGGACCGGGGCTGCCCCATTGGCCGAGCTTCGGCACGCAGCAGCACTATATCGATTTCACCGACCATGGCGTGGCGCAGGGCACCGGATTGCGCGCCCAAGCCTGCCGCTTTTTCCGTGGGCCATAGGCGGGGCGTTGCGGCGACAGCTTACCGGACTGCCCCACGGTTGGACGGGTAAGCGGAAATCGGGGCCTGTGCAAACGATCGCCCCATTGCTCACGAAACGGCTAGGTCAGATGCCGGAACAAAACACGTGGGCGGAAAGGCGTAGAGTCGGAGTGTGGCGCGGTGGCGTTAGGTCCGGACCTATCTGTTGTCCGCCTCTTTCGTCTGGCGGTGCCTCACGAGTCCGACCGTGGCTTCCGTTTCCACACCCCGCTCATCGAACCGGACATGCAGTTCTCCCGCATCCGGCTCTCGGGTAAAACGTCACGCCTTCGTCCACGGCACGTCGCAACCAAGCTTGGTCAGGCGTACGAGACCGAAGTACCCGTAGAGGTGCGGGAGTGGGAAGCTCCCACCCTTTCGTCGTCCCCTGACTTTGTGCTTGAACTGCAACCACCGGCGCAACCGCATCGCTGCGTAGCTGTCGACAGCCCGATACGCTTTGCTGACGGTCCCTACTGCGAAGTAGTTCGCCCAGCCGCGCAACGAGCGGTTCATCTTACCTACCAGCTCTGTGGTCTCTTGCCATGTTGTCGTTCGTTCCGTCAGCGCATGGATCGTCTCGATCATGCGCCGGATGCTTTTCTTTGAGGGCCGGTAGCCCATCCGGGCCTGGCCGGTTCTCGCCGAGTACATCCGTCCGAACGTGTAGCCCAGGAAGTCAAACTCTCCTTCCGGCACCCGGCAGATTCGTGTCTTCTCCTCGTTCACCGTGAGCTTCAGCTTTCCCATGATCGCGCGCAGTTGTTGCAGCGCTTCTTCGGCGTTACCCTTTCTGCACAGAATCACGAGATCGTCCGCGTAGTTCACGATGCGACTGCCGAGGCTGATTCCCAGACCAAGCTTCTTCCATCCCAGCACAAACCGGCGCATGTACAGATTTGCCAGCAGTGGGGAGATGGGTGAACCCTGTGGAATGCCTCGATGCTTGTCCCGTGCTTCGGTCGTGCGCTTCTTCCGGCCCTCATCGTCGGTCTCTTCGACAGCGCATTCCAGCCACATCTTGATCAGATGCAGCACGTGCCGGTCTACAATCCGGCGCGCTAGCGACTTCATCAGTTCGCCATGGGGGATGCTTCCGAAGTAGTCCGCGAGGTCAGCGTCAACCACTTCCGGGTGATCACGGAACAACTGCTCTTCCACCTCGACCACCGCTTGTTGGGCATTGCGCCCCGCGCGGTAGGCGTATTGTTCCGGTGGAAGATCGGCTTCGAAGATCGGTTCCAGCACCAGCATCGCTGCTGTCATGCAGACCCGATCCCGCACCGTCGAGATGCCCAGCGGCCTCAGTTTGCCGTTGGCCTTTGGGATGTACACTCGTCTGATGGGGTCTGGTTGGTACGTCTTCTCCTTGAGCGCAAGCGCCAGTTCGCCGAGCCACCGTTCCACCCCATACGTCTCGATGTTCGCAAAGTCCTGACCGTCCACACCCGGTGCGCCCTTGTTCGAACGGCACTGGGCATAGGCATGAGCCAGAATGTCTTCACGATAAATCTTGTCGTACAGCATGTAGAAGCGGTAGCCGGCTTCAGCCTTCGCTTTCGCGTGTAACGCCGTCTGTAGTTTCTGAACACTTTGCGGAGTTGTCAGGTTGCCCAATCTCCCGGTCCCTCACTACGTTCTGCGTCTGTCTTAAACTGAGGCTCCTTCCCTCCACCGGAATTACCCGGCTTCGGCGGTACTACGAACCTCTCCGTCACCTCACGGTGCCTGGTCCATCCCTCACGGGCGTCCAGTTGGTCATTCCCCGACCACGCCTTGAGGCTTCCCGTGTTGCGCGCGCTTTCCTTGTGCACATGCCGCCGCCAGTATCCCGGTGCAGCGGCGGGGCGTCGTCTTCGCTCATTCCTTCCCCACCGTGTCAGCCTTCCCCGAAATGGCAGTCGGGTCGGCCTGCACATCGACCTTTTCGAGACTTGCTCGGCGTTCACTCAGGTTGCGGCCTGCACACTCGCGCTGTCACCAATTTGTGACACGCTAATCGAAGGCTTCAGCCACTTCGTCACCTCCATGACTGCTCCGATTGCTTCCGGCTGGAGCGAGGTCGCCGGGCGGGCCTCTCACCCGCTGGAAAGCGCCGCCTTGTCACGGCGCACGCCATCTTCGGTCATTCGTCAGAAGGCCGAAGCAAGCGCTCCCAAAGACGTGGTGCGGGTTTGCATACCCCAGACTGATCGGCCTGCTTCGCCCGCCCATTGCGCCTCTGGCTCAACACCAAGAACGGAACCATGAAGACGGAGACAAAGATCGGAATCATTGAGGCTAGTATATGCCCTGAACGTGAGTGGTTGACGGTCCAGAAAAGCAACGTCGAACGCATAAACCAAGAGACTGCTGCAAATAGCGCAGCGAAGCCTACCAGTGATATGGCCGATGCTAGCAAAGCAGCGAATATGCGTTGCATGTGACCTCCAGCTAAGTAGAAAACCACCGAAGTTCGCTGGGCCTCCTGCACTTCTTATGGAGACGGACTAGAACTCATCCGATCCTTCTCCGCCTGACGCCGCAGCGCGAACGGCATCATGGCCGCGAAAAGCATGACAATCACCATACAAACGCTTGTCGCGAACGGAGCCCATCTTAGCAGATCCAGAAGGCGAAGCGTGGTGATGAGGGAGTAGAACGTTACAGCGGCGATGCTGACGTAAAAGATGATCTTTACCTGCACCTCCACCGCCTGCATGCGGTACGCTTGCGTCTCGAGCGGCCACTTTCTTCTGCGATACAACAGCCAATACACGACAAATGCATTCAAGGCATACATCAACGTGATGATGCGAAGGAGGAAGTAGCCGGGAAATCCCGAAACGGGGTGCTGCTGGATATGGATGATGAACGCGGCGAAGAGGAAATATCCCAAGACGGCCAAGAAAACGGTAGCGCGTGGGATGATGTCGAAAAAACCACGGCGCTGCAGACTGGCTGTCCGCTTGGCCGGCGGCGGTGAGCGCATGAGCCGCCTTCCGTTTGATCCAGGCTCCGATCAGCGAAGCGACCACAAACGGCAGCAGCTGCACGACGCTATAGCCGGACTGCATGTAGGCCACGGGGACGATGTTCCAGTCGGCGCTCCGCATGTGGTTGAACAGCCAGCCCAGCAGCGCCAAGCCGAGGACAGCGATGCCCGTATTCACCACACGGTACAGGCTCAGAAAGCGCGCGATGGATTTACCGTCCCGGTCCGGAAATTGTGCCTCCGCCTTGGCGCGAACGTAGCGTGCGAACCAGACCGGATGCAGCACGGACACGACCAGGATTTGCACCGCAAACGCCGTAAGGAACGCATAGGTTTCAATCATCACAGCACCTCACTTTAGCGGCCATTGCCGGCTGACGGCGCCGGCGAACGCGTTGCGGATTTCCGAATCTGTCACACCGGCGGCGCGCAATTCGGCGACGGCTTCGCCCAGCTTGCGCGCCGCCCATTCCTGCAAATTGACTTTGCAGTTCGCCTTGGCCTTGGGATGGACATAGGTGCCGCGGTAGCCCTTGGTTTCGATGACGCAGTCCCGCTCCAGCAGCTTGTAAGCCTTGGCGACAGTCTTGCTGTTGAGTTCGAGATCAGCCGCGAGCTGGCGGATCGAAGGCAGCGCATCACCCGCTTTCAGATTGCCCGACGTCACCGCTGCCTTGATCTGTTCGATGATCTGCTCGAACTGCGGCACGGGGTTGTCGATGTCGACAGTGATGTCCATCGGCGGCTCATATGTACCAGTCGTACCAATGGTACAACTGGCGTTTGCGATTTGCAAGAGCCAAAATGTTCTGGCGCCAGGTCGCCGTCCGGCCAATGGCAGAAATCGACCCGGAAGCGGAGACGAAACCCTTGGTCTGCCTGGCGCACGTCGATACGGATGGCTGCGCGGGCGTAATATGTGCTATATTTTTTGAATATCGCAGAGGTTCAGACCATGCCTCCCCAGTATGTCGTTCCGGTGTTAGTGTTGAGCTTGGCGTGCATGGTCTTCGCGCAAATGATGGCAGCCAAGCGTGGTCGTTCGCCTAGGTTCTGGATGTTCCTCGCCTCATGTTTCGGCCCTGTGGCGCTGGCGGTCTTGGCCGTACTGCCCAATAGGCGTCGCTAAGTCGAACGTGCGTTCTATGACTGTTGTTGGCGCGTCTTGGAAGTAGCGGCCTTTCCGAGAACGGCAGATTGCAGGCAACGGCGGACATTCGAATCGACCAGATCGCGATGCGGCCCTCGCAACCGGGGGAGAAAATCTACGGCATCTCACCACGATAGGGGTGGGCGGGGTAGATGCCCAGCATCACCACCTTGCTGGCGAAGAACTGCAGCTCTTCCAGCGCCAGGCGAACGTTGCGCGCGTCGGGATGGCCTTCGATGTCGGCATAGAATTCGGTGGCGTTGAACGAACCGCCGAGCTGATAGCTTTCCAGCTTGGTCATGTTGACGCCGTTGGTGGCGAACCCGCCCATCGCCTTGTAGAGCGCGGCGGGCACGTTGCGCACCCCGAACAGGAAGGTGGTGATGACGCGGCTGCCGTCGTTGGGCGCGTCGTCCGGTTCGCCGCCGATGACGAGAAAGCGCGTCATGTTGTGCGGTTCGTCTTCGATATCGGCGCGCAGCACGTCGAGGCCGTAGATCTCGCCGGCCAGCGAGGAGGCGATGGCCGAGGCGCTCGGGTCGTTCAACTCCGCGACGTGACGCGCGGCGCCGGCGGTGTCCGACCATTGCTTGTCGGCGAGGTTCAGCTCCTTGACGATCTTGCGGCATTGGCCGAGCGCGGGGCCCTGGCTGTAGACCGTCTTCACGCCCGGCAGCTTGGCGCCCTTGAGCCCCAGCAATTGATGGCGCACGCGATGGAAATGCTCGCCGACGATGAAGAGATTGCGCGGCCCTTCCGAGACGTGGCCTTTGATCGCCCGGCCGAAATAGCGCACCAGGAAATGCACGTCGGCGATGCGGCCGTAGACCGAATTCTCCACCGGGATGATGGCCAGATCGGTATCGCCGGTGCGCACGGCCTCGAGCGCCGCTTCGAAGGTCGGCTTGCCGACGGCCTCGGCATGCGGCAGCGCTTCGCGCGCGGCGAGATTGGCATAGGCCCCGGGCTCGCCCTGAAAAGCGACGCGTTTGGCGCGGGCGATCAATGTCGATGTCATCACGCTTTCTCGCGCGCCACGGCGGCGCGCGCCTTTTCCAGATCGGCCTGCGTATCGACCGATAGCGGCACGGCGTCAACCTTGGCCACGCCGATCTTCATGCCCGCTTCGAGCGCGCGCAACTGTTCCAGCTTCTCGCGCTTTTCCAGAGGCGAGGGCTGCATCGCCACGAAGCGCGCCAAAGCCTCGCGCGTATAGGCGTAGATGCCGACATGGACATAGACCGGCCCCTTGCCCCAGGGAGCCCGCGCCCGCGTGAAATAATGGGCGTTGCCGCGCGTGCCGCCCACGTCCCAGGTCACCACCGCCTTGGTCACATTGGGATTGTCTGCGTCGGCATCGTCGTCGCTTTCGGCGGCGGCCGTGCCGATATCGGCGCCGGTGGCGGCCAAGGCGTCGAGGCAGGCGCGGATCACGAAGGGGTCGACGATCGGCAGGTCGCCCTGCAGGTTGACGACAACGTCATGCTCGAAGCCGCGGTCCACCGCGTTGAGCGCGGCGAAAATCCGATCCGATCCCGACGGAAGGTCGGGCGCCGTCAGCACCGCCCGGCCGCCGGCCTGCTCCACCGCCTGCGCAATCTCGCGCTCCGCAGCGGCAACTACGACGGGGCCGACTTGAGCCGCCACCGCCCGACGCCAGACACGAACGATCATCGGAACGCCGTCGATGTCGGCGAGCGGCTTGCCGGGCAGCCGCGTGGACGCCATCCGCGCAGGAATGAGAATGATCGGTTTCATGGGCACACCCTTGATTTATGCGACGCTACGCCGCAATAACGGCTCGGGAGGGGTTGTCAGCCACAGCAGGGCCGACATCTTTCTTGTCCTAGTGTTCTCACGGCGCAAGGCCACAAATTGCGGAGCCCGACCTTATGGATTCCTGGGAATGGAACAAGATCTTCGGCGCAATCCTCGGCACGTTGATCTTCGTTCTCGTCGTCAAATTCGCCGCCGACGCTTATTTCGAACCCACGCCGCCGGCCAAGCCCGGCTATGTGGTCCAGGGCGTTCCCGAAGAGCAGACCGCCAGCACGCCGACAGCCCCCGTTGAAGAACCTTTGCCCGATTTCGGCAGCGTTTTGCCGACTGCCGACCTCGCCGCCGGCAAAGAGATTTCGCATCGCTGCGAACAGTGCCACGACCTCTCCAAAGGCGGGCCGAACAAGATCGGTCCGAACCTTTGGGGCGTGGTGGGGCGCGACAGAGCCACGCACCCCGGCTTCGACTATTCCAGCGCCATGGTGGGCGACCACAATCCGTGGACCTTCGGCGAACTGTTCCGCTTCCTGAAATCGCCGCAGGCCTATGTGCCGGGGACCAAGATGACCTTCGCCGGCCTGCGCAGCGCGCAGGATCGCATCGACCTCTTGGCCTATCTGCGCACGCAGAGCGACAATCCGCTGCCGATCCCGCCCAAGGGCGCGACGGCGACGGAAACCGCCGCGAAACCGGCAGACAAGAAATAGACGGCGCCCCTCCCAGCTTGCTCTCTTGAATCCGAACGCCAGACCGGCGAGCGTCGGGCCATGGCAAAACCGAACCTTCTGATGATCGTGCCCGCGAAGTGGTCGGGCTTGTGGACCCCCCAGCTGAACGACAGTGCGGTGCATCCCGTGGTGCATGGCGAAGACGCCTATGCGCCGGACGGCATCGATTATGTGCTGGGCTTTCGTCCGCCGCCGGGACTGCTGAAGACGCTGCCGAAGCTGAAGGCGGTGTTCTCGCTGGGCGCCGGCGTCGACGGATTTCTATCGGACCCGGACTATCCCAAACACATCCCGCTGGTGCGCTTCGTCGACGAGACTTTGTCGGCGGAGATGGCGCAGTTCGTCCTCATGCATGTGCTGATCCATCACCGCCACCAGCGCCTGTTCGACGCCGCGCAGCCCAAGCGGCAATGGCGTCAGATGACGCTGCCGCGCCGCACGGAAGACACGCGCATCGGCATTCTGGGCTTCGGCGAAATCGGCCGCGTCGCGGCGCAGCACCTCGCCGATCTCGGCTTTCCGGTGTCCGCCTGGAGCCGCACGCGCAAAAAAGGGCCCGGCGTGAAGAGCTTCGCGGGCGACGCGGAGCTGGAAGCCTTTCTCGCTCAGACCGATATTCTGATTTGCCTCTTGCCGCTGACGCGCCAGACCGCCGGCATCCTGAACGCGAAGACCTTCGCGGCGCTGCCGCAAGGCGCTTTCGTCATCAATGTGGCGCGCGGCGGACATCTGATCGAGAAGGATTTGATCGCAGCGCTCGACGCGGGTCGTCTGTCGGGCGCGGTGCTCGACGTGTTCCAGACCGAGCCGCTGCCGGAAACCAGCCCGCTATGGACGCATCCCAAGGTCACGGCGACACCGCATATCGCGGCGATCTCGCAGCCGGCCGTGGCGGTGCGCTTCGTGCTCGACGGCATCGCCAAATTCGAGCGCGGCGCGCGGCCGGACAATATCGTGGACGTCGAGACGGCGTATTGACGAGGGCGAGCAGCGTTTCTGCCGCCGCGAAGCGGGGAAAGTGCTGAGCGAGCACTTTCGAGCGAAGTGAAGGGGGACTTCTCTTCAATGCGAGATAGCCAACACACGTCGGTAC
The DNA here is from genome assembly GCA_018970685.1 of Alphaproteobacteria bacterium. Classification (GTDB taxonomy): domain Bacteria; phylum Pseudomonadota; class Alphaproteobacteria; order Micropepsales; family Micropepsaceae; genus Rhizomicrobium. The sequence goes on from JAGWVX010000035.1 coordinate 10,839, forward strand.
ATCGTGCGAGGAACTTACGAAAGCGCATGACCGATGCCGAACTTATCCTCTGGTCCCGTTTGCGGCGACACGAGGCAAACGATCTTCACTTTCGCAAGCAGCATCCTATCGGCCCATACATTGCGGATTTTGCCTGCACGCAGGAGCATCTTGTTGTCGAGGTGGATGGCGACACCCATTCCACTGATGCCGAGCGGGAACATGACCGCAAGCGGGATTATTATTTGAAGTCACATGGCTGGCGCGTATTTCGCGTGACGAACGAGGATGTCTATAAACGCCTCGACGGCGTGCTTGAAGGAATTCTTCTGCACATCCGGTAACGTCTCAACCCCTTCGCCTCGCTGCGTTTGGCACTCATCAACGTCGCCCTTCGGGCGCCGCCCCCTTCCCGCCCTTCGGGCGGACTTCCCCCGCTTCGCGGGGGCAGAAAGAGCTATTCGCTATTCGCCTCTTCCGTATCTTTCTTTCAGCATCGCGTAGATCGCGCGGGCGGCGGTGGCTTCGGCGCCGCGGCGGCGGCCGGGACGCGGGCGATCCACCCAGGCGGCGATGTCGAAATGCGCCCAAGACTTCGCCTTGGTGACGAAGCGGTTGAGGAACAGCGCCGCGGTAATGGCCCCCGCATAAGGATAATCGGGGGCGTTGTTGAGGTCGGCGACGGCGCTCGACAGCGTCGGCTCGTAACCGCGCCACAACGGCAGGCGCCAGAGCGGATCGTGCGTGTCTTTCGAATGGCGCATCAGATCGGCGGCGAGCGTTTCGTCGTCGGTGAAAAACGGCGGCAGTTCCATGCCGGTGGCGACGCGCGCCGCGCCGGTCAGCGTGGCGATGTCGAGCAGCAGCTCCGGCGCTTCGCTGTCGGCTTCGGCGAGCGCATCGGCGAGCACCAGACGGCCCTCCGCATCGGTGTTGCCGATCTCCACCGTCAAGCCCTTGCGGCTCGGCAGAACGTCCGACGGACGGTAGGCGCTGCCGGAGACGGAATTCTCGACTGCCGGGATCAGCACGCGCAGGCGCATATCGAGCTTGGCGTCCATCACCATCGAGGCGACGGCGAGCGACACCGCGGCGCCGCCCATGTCCTTCTTCATCGTGGACATCCCGGCGGCGGTTTTGAGGTCGTAACCGCCGGTATCGAAGACGACGCCCTTTCCCACCAGCGTCACCTTGGGCGCGGACGGACGGCCCCACACGAACTGCGCCAGACGCGGCGCCCGCGCCGAACCTTTGCCGACGGCGTGGATCAGCGGATAGTTCTTCTTCAGCAGCGCCTCGCCGGCGATCTCGGAAAATTTGGCGCCGTGCTGCTTGGCGACGCTTTGCACCGCCGCCGCAAGCTCTTCGGGTCCCATGTCGTTGGGCGGCGTATTGATGAGATCGCGCGCCAGGAACACGGCGCCGGCGATGCGGCCGATCTCGGCGGCGTCGACGCCCTCGGGCACCACCAGCTTGGGCGCCGGCTTGGCATCCTTGCGATAGCGCGCGAAGCGGTAGGCGCCCAGCGCCCAGCCGAGCGCCGCCAGTTCCGGCGATGCGGGCGGCGTCTCGAAACGATAGACGCCCGGGGGCAGATGTTCGCAAAAGGCGGCGCAGATCAGCGGGTCCTTGCCGTCGCCCAACCCTAGCACCGCGAAGGCAATGCCGCCCGATGCATCGGGCACCAATTTCAGTTCGCCTTCCTTCGCCGCGAAATCCGCCGCCTTCAGGAACGCCGCTTCGCGCTTGCCGCGCGCGGCGAGGAACTTCTTGCGTTCCTTCGCGGCGACGGCATGCAGGGCTACCGCGCCCTTTGCGCTTCGAACAAGGCTGAAATGCATGTGAGGACCTTTGAGTCTGCCGCGCCGCACTCTAGAAATGGCG
>JAGWVX010000441.1 GCA_018970685.1 Alphaproteobacteria bacterium
ATCGTCAATCTTGCCCTAAGAAGTGCTGCTTTGTCAAAGCGCCCTTCTACCGCTGCCGACTGATATGTCACGCAACTATAAGGTCAGCCGAAATGCCTCACATCTTGGTCATCATTCCCTACTCCAACGCCGAACAATAATTGGACGACACCATTGAACGCGCGATGTCTCAGATTGGTTGTGACATCGATATCGTCGTAACGGATGATGGCTCGACAGAAGGACGAAGCGGTCGGACGAGCCAATCGCGAGATCTCTATGTATTGGCGATGGCAACGGATTATCAGATGCTGTCTGGATTCGCCGCCGGCTATTGCGGCGGCCCCCGACCCCGTTGCGTTTCCGCTCAAGGAATCGACGACTTCGTAAGTTGAGTACGTGGCAAACAAGCGGCGATGCGCCGCCCGCGGTGAGCGTGGTCATTCCTTGCTACAACGCAGAGCAATGGCTCTCTCAGGCGATCGAGAGCGTCCTTGAGCAGACAACGCCCCCCGCCGAGATCATCGTCGTCGACGATGGTTCTACCGATGCGAGTGCGGATGTCGCCAGAAGATTTGGCTCGCGGATCATCTATGTGCGCCAGGCTAATCATGGGTCCTGCGCGGCGAGAAACCGTGGTCTCCGTCTCACCTCCGGACTGCTCATTCAATATATGGACGCCGACGATCTCCTGCACAGAAGACGCTTGGAGATCCTCATCGAAGCATGGCGGGCAGCACCGGATGCCCAATTCGCCGTCGGCGGCTATCGGTCATTCAAGACTGGCGAAGTCGGCGACGAAGAGATAAGCCAGGGCGAGTTGACAATCCGCGAGCCGCAAATCGTGCACGATTTACTGTCGGTAGATTACCTTCCGGTTACCGGCCTCTTCCGCAAATCGTTCCTTGAATCTCTCGGCCCTTGGAACGAATCCTTGTCGCGATGGGTCGATCTTGAATTCCATGCCCGGATCGCGGCGCACAGCCGCGCGCCATTTCCCTTTGTCGATCTGCCACTCTACGGCTACCGCCAGCATGATGGACCGCGCATCAGCAGCTACAACAAGGCACAAACCAAACTCGACGAGGGCTTGAATTCCCTAGAGGCGGCGCGGTTGCAGCTGGAATCGGCCGGATTGATCGCCGAAGCGGGCGAGCGATACCTATTTCCCTGCTACATTCAGCTCGCTCGCGGCTATGCGAGCGCTGGCAACAGGGACAAGTTCGTGACACTCCTCAGGACAGCATCCGCTTGCACGGGGCGGGAGGGATTCAAATACAAGGCGGCGGCCGCGGAAGCCTTCGCAAGGATGTTTGGCGCTCGCATGACGGCGCAGTTGCTCAACCGATTTCTCCCACCGCCATGAAGCCAGCCCGGCTCAGCGGGCTTTCTGCAAACAGACATGCCAGGCAAGCCGATTAACGTCGCGATCTTCGAGCCCCTCGGAAATCTCTTCGGATCCGAGCGCTCGATGCTGGATCTGCTGGGCGCGCTTTCGCCGACGGATGTCCGTCTTTTGGTCTATTGCCCGCGCAAGGCGCCTTGGATTGCGGAGCTCCGGAAGCTGAACCTGCCTGTCTATGACTGGTTCAGGCTCGACCTGCACAAGAAGACCCGATCCGCGCGTGCGATGGCGCTTGCAAAGTTTCTTACATTCCTTGTGGCGGAACGGGTCGACCTGATCCATGTGAACCAGGCCGGAGCAGGCCCCTATGCGTTGTTCGCTGGCCGCCTGCTCGATATTCCGGTCGTGCTGCATTCGCGCTGGCACGAAGACGGCGAGACCATCCATGCGTGGACGTACAACACCTCCGCACTCGCCAGGATCGTCTGCATCAGCCGCTATCAGAAGGAGCTACTGGAGACACGTCTGGCTCCGAGCACCTACGATCTTGTCGTCGTCCGCAACCCATACCGCCGGCAGGGCCTCGATGGTGCAGGACGAGATGCGCGCCGACCGGCCGGCACACCGGTGTTCGTATGTCCCGCGCGGCTTCACCCGCACAAGCGCCAGGATCTCCTGGTGAGGGCGGCGGCGATCTATGTGTCCAGCTACGGGCCGTGCGCGATCCGTCTTCTCGGCGACGAGGTCCAGGGAGAGGGATACGGCGAATCTCTGAGGCAACTGGCGGATCAGTTGGGGGTTTCGGATAACATCGACTTCGCCGGATATTCGGCCGATGTCAGCCGGCAGCTTCGGGATTCGACCGCGATGGTCCTGCCATCGGAGATCGAGGCGCTGGGACGGGTCGTATTCGAGGCTTGGGACGCGGGCACCGTCCCGATCGCTTGGCGACAGTCGGGCGGTCCGGCGGAAACAATCGGCGAATCCGGCGGCGGCATTCTGTATGCGGACCAGACGCCCGAAGCGCTCGCTGCCGCCATGCATGACGCGGCAAGTCTGAGCGCAGACGTGCGCGTGGCGCTGGT
>JAGWVX010000036.1 GCA_018970685.1 Alphaproteobacteria bacterium
TCATCCCCTCCAGTCCTTCCCGGCCAACTCAGGCCAAAGGAAGGACGCTGACACATCTCGTCAGAGGGGTCGGTTTTGGACGCGAAAAACACCCCTCAGGGGGTCATTATTGCGAGCGAATTTACATCGAAATTACCGGTTCCGGGCGCCGGGCAATCCGCCGTTATTACGATGACGGCGCGCATAACATTGCTGATGACGCCAGATTCCGGGCTGTAGAAGTGGATAGAAAAGAACCCGACGAGCGCGATCCCCAACGCGATCAGAAGACTCTCCTTGGTTATTGGCATCCTGGGCTTCATGGGTAGTTTTTCTCCCCTGGTGATCGGGGAGTTAAGAAGCCTCCATCAGAAGACCGCATACAGCTTTAGGCTTTCGCCCTGAACATACCCGTATGCCTCCTCGACCATATGGGTGAGGAGTGCGTTTGCGGCGGCACTTGCGCCGCTGATGGAGAGGTTCTTAAGCCCCGAAGCGGCCTACGGACCGCTCTGCCGGGGAATATACCATGCACCGCGACGGGTGCGAATCTGTGAATCTAGGCCTGTTTCTTAACTTTCCCGGTGGCTCGCTTAGGCCGACTCGGTTTCCGATCCCGCTTCGGGCGTGGTTGAGGTGGCGATTTCAGAAGCTGCAATAGCAGCGCGTCGCGGCGCTGTGCGGTTTCTTCGGGGCTGTATTGGTCCTGTTCGTCAGGATCGCTCATAGGGGCATTATAACATGCCAAATAGACCACCCAAGCCTAAAGATCGTCCCGCCAACCCACGATTTAAGAAGCGATCGCGAATGAGTAAATCAGACATTCCTGGCATTAGGGCACTCTTGGAACGGTTATCCGAATTGCGTGTTTCGCTAATTCCCGGACAGGGATTTCAGTAATTCGCGGACAGTGATTTCGGTAATTCCGGGACAGGGATTTCGCTAAATCCCGGACAGTTTGAGCGGGTCGGTTTCGAAAGCGCCGTTCTGGCAGTGTTCTCTCTTGGAATGGAGGGGACATGCCACGACGGAAGCACACGAAACGGACGACGGTGAAAGACATCCGCGCGATCCTGCGATTGACGCAGGAAGGGTTATCGGTCCGGGCCATCTCGGAACGGCTCGATCTCAGCAAGACTTCGGTGGCGACCTACCAGCTTCGGGCGCGGGAAGCCGGGCTCGGCTGGCCGTTGGCGCCGGCCTATGACGATGACAGGGCTTTGGAGCGGGTGCTGTTCGGCCGGGTTGGGCGCCCGCCGCAGGATCTGGCCGAGCCGGACTGGTCGGTGGTTGCCCAGGAGCTGAAACGCCCGGGCGTGACGCTGACGCTGCTCTGGCAGGAATACCGGACGGCCCACCCCGATGGCTACGGCTACACCTGGTTCTGCGAGCAGTACGGCGTGTTCAAGCGCCGGGCCAACCCCACCTTCCGCCATCGCCATGAGGCGGGTGCGGTAATGCAGACCGATTACGCCGGCCACACGGTAGAGGTGGTCGATCCTGAGACCGGCGAGATCCGCCAGGCCCAGATATTTGTCGCCGTGCTGGCGGCCTCGTCGCTGACCTTTGCGATGGCGAGCTTCAGCCAGAAGCTGCCGGACTGGATCGCAGGTCAGATTTGCGCCCTGAACTACTTCGGCGGCGTGCCCAAGGCGATCGTCTGCGACAACCTGAAGGCCGGCGTGGTCAAGGCACTGTGGTTTGAGCCGACGCTGAACCAGACTTTTGCCGCCATGGCGGAGCACTACGACACGACCATATTGCCGACGCGCAGCAGGAAGCCTCGGGACAAGGGCAAGGTCGAGGGAGCGGTGCTGATCGTCGAGCGCTGGATTTTGGCGCGGCTGCGGCACCGGCGGTTCTTCGGCTTGGCCGATCTCAATGCGGCGATCGCCATCCTCCTGGACGATTTGAACAACCGGGCGATGCGCCAGGTCGGCAGGTCGCGCCGGCAGCTGTTCGAAGAGATCGAGCGTGCCGCGCTGACACCGCTGCCGGCGATCCCCTTTGAGTACGCCGAGTGGAAGACCGCCAAGGTCCATCCCGATTACCACGTGGAGGTCGACAAAACCTTCTACTCGGTGCCCCACCGGCTGATCGGCCGCCGGGTGGATGTGCGGCTCACCTATCGCACGGTCGAGATATTTTACGACCACAAACGTGTCGCCAGCCATGTGCGCCGGTCCCAGCGCTGTGGCCATGTTACGGTGAACGAGCACATGCCCAAGGCGCACCAGCGCTACGCCAATATTACGCCGGTGAGTCTGATCAAGATGGCTGCCCGCATCGGCGTGAACGCCGCCATGCTGGTGGAACGCATGATGCGCGAGCGGCCCCATCCCGAGCAGGGATACCGTTCCGCCATGGGCATCATGGCCCTGGCGCGGCGTTATGAGCGACAACGGCTGGAGGCAGCCTGCGAACGGGCGCTTTCCATCAACGCCGTCAGCTACACCTCGGTCAGCGCCATCCTCAAATCCGGCCTCGACCAGGCCAGACCCAGCGAACCCGCCAAAGCCACCCCGGCGCACGCCAACATCCGCGGCGGCGCCTATTACCAATGAAGGAGAACGATTGCCCCATGCTGACCAATCCAACCCTGGACCAGATGCAGGCTTTGGGCCTTGCCGGTATGGCGGCTGCCTACCGGCAGCTGGCCGAACAAGACGATGGCGCCCAGCTCAGCCGCGACGAATGGCTGGGTCTGATGTTGGACCGGGAGACCGCCCAGCGCGCCGACCGACGCCTGACCAATCGCCTGGCGACCGCCAAGCTGCGTCACGCCGAGGCCTGCATCGAGAATGTCGACTTCTCCAGCAAGCGCGGTCTGGACAAACGCAACACCCTGCAGCTTGCCCAGGGTGACTGGCTGAAGGCCCACGAGAATCTGATCATCACCGGCCAAACCGGCACCGGAAAAACCTGGCTGGCCTGCGCCTTCGCCCGTCAAGCCGCTCGGCTCGATCACTCAGTGCTCTACCTGCGAACTCCACGGCTGTTTGAGACCCTCGCCATGGCCCGCCTGGACGGGCGTTTCCCACGGCTCGTCGACAAGCTCGCCCGGGTTCAGCTGTTGGTACTGGACGATTGGGGCACCCACAGCCTCAACGACCAGCAGCGCCTGGATCTTCTGGAGATCTTCGAAGAGCGTTACCGGCGCAAATCCACCCTGATCACCGCCCAGCTACCCGTCGCCAAGTGGCACGACATGATCGGCGAGCCGACCATTGCCGATGCCATCCTGGACAGGATCGTCCACAACGCACACCGCATCACCCTCGAAGGCGACAGCATGCGCAAGCGAAAATCCCGCCCCTTGACCGATGTCGAAAACAGCGACACCAATCCAACCTGACATCAACCACGCCTTCGAGGATCGACCTGCTCAATGCTGTCCGCCAATTAGCGAAACAGCTGTCCGGGATTTAGCGAAGCAGCTGTCCGGGATTTAGCGAAGCAGCTGTCCCGTTTTTGCGAAATGCGCAATCCGAATTAACAAACAAGCCGCCGACAAGAAAGCAATTCCAGGAAATACAACATCAAACCGCAGCGGAGAAGAATGATCGCGGCGCTGCGATCATGCTTGCTTCAAATGTCCAGATGACCTTAAAGACGGCGCTTCTTGCCTACCTAGACCTAGATCATTTTTCTAATGAACTGTTCGGGCATGATAGCGCGCCACTTGCGACATTCGAGAATCAAATCCGTATGGCTCATGCATTGGGGATCATCGGGGATAAAACGAGGACGAATCTCAAACTGATAAAAAGCGTGCGGAACGCATTTGCCCACGCAATACATCCAATTACCTTCGAGTCGCCGGAGATAGTCGATGCATGTGCCCGTCTCGAATCACCGCTTAAGACGCAGGAAGCGCAAGAAGGATTGGGAGCAAAATACGCGGTGAAGGGTCCGCCAGCGCGCCGACAGTTTCAATCAATCTCCAACGACATCGCATTTGCATTAATGGTGCAGGCAATACGCACCATGCGGCCAGCGCCTGCAAAAGATTTTATTCCGAACTTTCCACCACACGAAGATTACGTAATTGTGGTGAGGCCGCCGCCATTGCCTTGAATGCAGCGAAGCACGCAACATCTTCATCAGCATACTTAAGGCAACCGCACATAGCATCAACGCCAGCTTTCATCATTTCCGGCGTGATCTCGATTTCATCAAGTAACGGCCTGTCGTGGGCCTTGGTATCCGAATCGCTCACGGTACGTCAACCTGATACTTCCCGAAACAGGCCTGCTCGAAGAGGTCACGACCACCGCGATGAAGCGCGTGTTGGCTTGGCAGATCGCGCAGGCAATGAAGAAGCAGCGCGTCACCAAATCCGCGCTCGCCAAACGCATGAAGACAAGCCGCGCCGCGCTCGACCGTCTGCTCGATGCCGACAACACTTCGGTGACGCTGCAGACCATGGGCCGCGCGGCGGCCGCACTCGGCAAGGAATTGTCGATCTCGCTGCGGGACGCGGCGTAACGCTTTCGCCTCGCCCGCACGCATCCCCCCGGCGGGCCGAAAACCTTCGGCGGCCGCGGCAGATAGCGCCCCGAAGCGCCGCCGCCGCGATTGCGCTATAGTGAGTCCCATCCGATGCCTTGGGGAGGATGGAATGAAACCGGCACATCTGCTTCTGGCCGCCGTCGGCGCGGCCGCGTTCTTGCCCGCGACGGCGTGGGCGTCTCACGTCAAGCCCGGCCTGTGGGAGATCAAGGCGCAAAACAACATGGCCCACGCCATGCCCGACATGTCTCAACTGCCGCCGCAGGTGCAGGCGCAGATGCGGGCGCACGGCGTGCAGATGAACGGCGGCGGCGGCATGACGATACGCCGCTGCATCACGCCGGCCGAAGCCGGCGCCGACACGCCTGCGGTGAGCCAGAACAAGGATTGCCACGTGGAGAACGTGAAGGCCACCGGGCGGTCCTACAGCGCCGACATGGTGTGCACGGGCCGGACGACGATGCACGGCCATGTGCAGATCACCTTCGAATCGCCGGAGCATTACTACGGCACCACCACCGTGACCGGCATGGCGGACGGCCGGCCGGTGAACAGCGCCACCAAGCTCGACGCGCATTGGCTCGCGGCCGCGTGCGGGGCGGTGAAGTAGGCCCGGCGCCGGCGCCCCCCCGCCGGTTCGACGTGCCGAGCATAGCGCATCCCGATCCGGCGCGCGAAGATGCCCCTGGGATAATCCTCGGGCCGGTCGCGGACGCCATGCGGCCGGGACTCCGCGCCCGCTATTTCTCCGCGCCCTCCACCGCCAGCGCCACGTCCTGCCCGTAAGACAGTTCGAGGATGTTGCCGTCGGGATCGGCGAGATAGGTCCAATAGCCGACCGGCGGGCCGGAGTCGGTTGGCTCTTTGCGCAGCACGCCGTCGCGCCGCGCCTCCGCCGCCAGGCGATCGACTTCGCCGCGGTCCGCCACCGCGACGCCGAGATGGCCGACCGGTCCGAGCGGCGTATCCTCGAGGCCCGGCGATTGTATCAGAACGATGACGAAGGGCCGCGTGCGGTCGCTGATCCAGGCGACGCCGCCGCCCTCGCGGTGACCGGGCCGGCGCTGCACCACGCTCATGCCCCCATATTTTGCGTAAAAGGCGATGCTGGCGTCGAGGTCCTTCACCACCAGCGCCACATGGGTAAGGCCGAGATCGGACATGCCGCGCCTCCATTTCGCCCGCGATGTTAGAGCCTTTTGTGGATGGCTCTAAGCCGGGAGCCGACGGAATTGCGCGCCCGTCGCGTGTCATCATTTGGGCTAAAAAAACGCTATGTATAGGTGTCGTGGTGGAACTGCCGGAGGGTGCTGCATGCGTCGCTTAACGGTCGTGGCGGTTGGTTTCGTGGCGGCCGCGGCCGCCGCTATGCCCGGCTGGGCCGCCGATGGCGCTATCGATTGGGAAGGCTACGGCGCATTCGGCATCTCGCTGCTGCCCGATTACGACGGTTCGAAGGATTACGAGGGGCTGCCCTATATCGAAGCCCGCCTCAACACCGGCAATTATTACGCCTGGATCGACGGCAACGATCTGCGCTTCAACCTGATCGACGACGGGCATTTCCACGCCGGGCCCACCATCGGCATCCGCCGCGGGCGGCAGGTGGTGGACAACGCCGCCATTTCGCGCCTGCCGCATTTCGACGACATGATGAGCACCGGCGCTTTCGTCGAATACGAGAACATCCACGACGATCCGCGCGCCGGCGAGCGCGTGACGCTGATTGCCGACGACGGCGTCATCAATGTTTCGGGCGGCTGGGTGGTGACGCTGCGCGGCGAGATCCACCGCCCGCTCGATTTCATCGATCCGGGCTTCATCGTCTCGCTGGAAGCCGACGCCAATTGGGCGGACCGCGATTACATGCGCACCTATTACGGCGTGACGCCGGCGGCTTCCGCGGCCAGCGGGCTGCCGGCCTTCGATCCCTCCTCGGGCTTCGACAGCGTGGGCGCCGCCTTGTCCTTCGACCAATTCCTGTCGCGGCATTGGGATGTCGGCATGCGCTTCCATTATGCGCGGCTGACCGGCGGCGCGGCGGCAAGCCCGGTGACCGCCCTGGTCGGTTCGGCCGACCAATACTTCCTCGCTCTGGTGGCGGGCTACGCGCTGTAGAGGCCGCCTCTTTCTGCCCGCCTCGTGACGCGAACATTAAAACTTATCCCCATCCGCCGAGGCGGGCGTAGAATAATGAGTCGAGCGTGCAGGCCTGCCTCGCCTGCAGCGAGGAAGGAGGGTATGCGATGCGCGGAGGGAGAACATGATGTGACGCTGCATGCAGACGCGCCGCGTTCTCACCGGGCCCCCTCTGCAAAATTTTGAAAACAACCTCCTGCGGGAGACGCAGCGCCGGGGTACCCCTTTCGAAAATTTTGAAAACAACCTCCGGGCGACCCCCCCTCCCCCCGGGGGGAATATCGCGAAATCCGAAAAACAACTCTCCAGTCGAACCTCCGGCCCGCCGGACCCGCGCAGCGCTGCGGGCCGCGGTCAGTCGCGATAGGACCAATGGCAGTCGTCGCCGTCGCTGTCGCAAACCCAGCGGCGGTCGCGGTCGCCGGAGTGATGGTAATAGCCGTCGCGGTCGTTGTCGTACTGGCGATGGTAGCTGTTATGCCAATAGCCTTGGTTGTCGTAATAGCCCGGCGCGCAGCCCGCCACGGCGGTCAGCCCGAGCAGGCCCGCCGCTGCGGCGGCGATCTTCAGCGTCTTGGAAAGATGCATCATGGTTCTCCTCTGATGTACACGCTTGCTTTCGCCGTTGCGCGGCGCGCGCGATCCGAAGCGCCGGCTCCGGACCGCGCCGATGCCTCAATCGTCGTCGTCATCCTCGTTGTTGTAGTAGGAAACCCAGCGGCAGCGGTCGCCGTCGCCGTCACAGACCCAGCGGCCGCGGTAGTTGCTGCGGCCGTAGCCGCGGTAGTAGCCGTAGCCGCGGCCGTAGCTGTCGTTCCAATAGGTGTCGCGGTTGAAACTGCGGATGGTGCGGCAGTCGTCGCCGTCGTCGTCGCAGAGCACGCGGTAACAGGTGTCGCCGTCGCGATCGCAGCGCGTATAGACTTGGTGCGCCAGGGCCGGTGTGGCCGTGGCCGCCATCGCGCCCAGGCCCAACAGTCCCGCAAGCGCGGCGGTCTTAAGGGTGTTGGCAAAGTACTCCATCGTTCTACTCCACTGTTTGTGCGCCCTTCCCAGGACCTTCAATGTTCTGTGGCCGGCCTGAATGTATGCATAACAACCCGTTCATCATTGGGGCGGCCACGTGCCATTGCTGTGACAAAAGTCGGACATCGCGGCGCCGGCGGCTTCCTCCCTGGCGATTGCGCGAAGGAGGAAGCCAAGGCGCTCAATCGTCGTCGCCGTAATGACGGCAGTCGTCGCCGTCGCAATCGCGCCAGTGATGGCGATCGCGCCGATAGCCGTCATAGCGATTGTAACGGTAGCCGTTGTTCCAGCTGTTGTAATAGCCGTTGCCGTAGCGGCGGTAATAACCGTTGTCGTAGCGGTGATCGTTTTCGCGGTTCATCCGCCGGCAGTTGTCGCCATCGTCGCCGCAGCGCGTATAGTTGTAGCTATGGTAGCCGTAGCCGTAATCGTTGTCGGCCAGCGCCGGCGTGGCGGCCAGACCGATCCCGAAGAGGGCTGCAACCGCCGCCGCCTTCATCGCATTGGAGAAATTTCGCATCGTTTCACTCCAGAACCGCTCGCCCGCTCTGGAAGGGAGTCTCGTGTTTGCGAGATGAACGCAAACCAAACGGGGCGTTCATCATCGCGGCGAATATGCGGCTTGACGCAGCGGATCGTTCGCGAAATCCGCCCGCGAAGATTGTGTTTCGCCAATGTGACGTCGGGATTCGGCGCGCGACCCGCACGTGCCGAACCTCTTTGTTTCACGAGGCTCGTACGACAACGCGATCCGACCGGCAGCCCGCCAAACAGGCTGTCAAAAACCAAGCGTCACTTCCTGCTGCACGACCACAGCTTGCCGGCGGCCGTCCACTGGGCGTCCTCGAGATCCTCGTTGGCGAAGCGAGGATTGTTCTGCACCTCCTGCTTCAGCCAGTCGAGTTGCCGGGCGGCCGCCTGGTCCAGCGTCACATCGCGCGGCACGCAAATATACCTGCCGCTCTTGCCCGCCTGGATGACGTTGTAGGTGAGCATCGTGCAGTTCTGCTGGTCGCCGCTGCAGTTTGCCAGAAATTGCGAGAGCGTCTGTCGCTCTCCGCCGGCGGAACCGGCGCTACTTGTCAGAACGGCGAGAACCGCCGCCGCAATCGTGAGAATGAACCTTTTCATCATGTCCTCCTCTCTGTCGTGCCCCCAAGAGGAAAGGGAAAGGCGCTCTCTGCTCTCTTTACTCTGCGTTTCGGCGCGACACTCCATTGGCGCCGGGCCACATGCCGCTCGGCGCTTCGATCTCACGCCTATTAAATAAGATTGCTGACGTCGTTCTTCAGCGTTTGCAGATGCTAATGCCGTGCGTCATTTTGTTGCTGTGCACTGCAAAATCGGCGGAATTCCAGCTGATTTCCAGGAGAACCGCGCGCTCGTCAATCCTTCTTGCATGGCCACAGCGTCGTGATGGCCGCCCACTGCGCATCCTCCGCATTGCCGTTGTCGAGCGCGGCGTCGTCGTTGCCGTGATCGCGCAGCCAGTCGAGCTCCTGGCTCACGGCCCGATCGATCGACAAATCGTCCGGCAGGCAAATGAAGCCTTGGGTTTTGGCGGCGAGCAGATAGTCATGGAGGTTTTCGCGGCAGGCTTCTGAATTCCTTGTGCAATCCGACAAGAAATCGGACAGCGAGCGGGTTTCCTTAGCGATGGCGTTCGAGCCGATCAGAACCGCCACGGCGGCGGCCATTGCCGCAATTGCCGAGTTTTTCATCGTCTCCTCCTCGTTCTTCTCCCCAAGGGACCATAACGGCTACGGCTCGGCGCGGCGATCTCTCACCGCTGCTTTTGGTGTTTTCCGTCGATGGCCCGTTCTTGCGTCAGCGAACGGTAGCGCGGCGGGTCGACCACAGGGGGCGCATCGTCGAGCGCGTTGATCTGCAACGTTACATATGACTGTTCGCGGTAGTCACCGACCTTTTCCTGCCACAAGTCGCTTTTGCCGCTGGCATCGTATTGCTGCTTGCGGCTTTGGTAATTCAGGTCCTTGTCGTCGTACGGATCGCGCGAGGCGAGCTTACCGTTCGCGTCGCTATGTGTGCCCGCGTAGACCAGGCGGCCGGTGTTGTTGTCGAGCTGAAGACGGTCCCATTCGAGCGCGTTGTCGCGCTTGTCGTGGCGCATCAGGACGTAATTGCCGGCTTCGAAGCGCGGATAAGGCAGCCCTGCAACACCGCCCGCCGGCAGCAGCGTCAGCGTATAGCGCGTGGAGTAGCCGTCGGTATCGATCAGATTGAAGAGGTCGCGTTCACGCGCCTCCCAAGTACGGCGCTTGCCGGGGTCGGGACCGACCACCTGCGACTGCGCGCTGTCCGAGGGCCCGCCGGCCATTCCGTCTGCATCGTCGCAATCGTCATGCCCACTTGATGCGGGATGCGCGCGATCGTTGCTGTCGTGCACGCGCAGGACCAGCGCCACCTGTTCGTGCTCGTGGAACCAGTTGGTGCCGCCGACGCGCGCCTCAGGGCCCACAAAAGCCTGGAGCAGCGATACGTAATAGCGCCGGCCCGCGGTGATGGGGATCGAACCGTTGCCGGCAAAATCGGTGGTGCTGGACAGCGCATACTTCTTGGAGATATCCGTCGGCTCGCCCAGCGCCGACTGGCTGTTGATGGTCGCCTTGCGATAGTCGGTGGCGCCTTCATCCACCGTCTCGGCACAGCCCGCCAAGACGAGCAGCGCGCCGAACCCCAACAAAGCGATGTAAGCCCGTGCACGAACGCTGGCCGAACAACCAGTCACCACCCCAGCCATAACCTCCTCCACCGCCCCGTGAAGCAAAGATTCCGGCCCGCAATCATGCAAGAGTCAACCTTAAGAGTTAAGGTTGATGGCGCAACGTTGAATCATGTGGGATTCCGCACGGAATAATAACGCCGATAATTCAACATGTTACCTGCGCATCACCGCACCGCGCCCGCAGTGCGGCGTTGCATCCACAACAAGTACCGGCGTACGGCGAAAATCCCACGTCGCGCCGGACTTGCCATCAACGGCAGTTATGGGAAGCGATCGTCAACGCTCGGCCGTCTGCGCATTCGTCGCGTTCGCGCACGGCCACAGCGTCGAGACGGCGGCCCACTCGGCGTCCTCGACATTGCCGGAATTGATCTCTTCTTTTTGTGCTCCGACGTTGCGCAGCCAGTCGAATTCCTGGCTTACCGCTTCTTTCATCGAAAGATCTTTGGGCATGCAGATCATGCCTTGCGAACTGGCCGCATAGGTATAGTCGTGAAGATTGTCCCGGCAGGTCTTCCAGTCGCCGTTGCAGCTCGACAAAAACTTTGCGAGCGTCCGCGTGTCTTCGGCGTGGACGTCGCTAGCTCCCGCGAAGGCCGTCAACATGCCGAGGCCTGCAAACACTGCCGCGGCGCGCATCCGAGCTGACAACCTTGTCGCCGTTCTGGTCACGATTGCCTCCCATCGATTCAATGATTCAGTCTTCGGCAGACAAATATTGCGGTCAGGAATTGCCTAAATTGTCAATTTTGCGAAACTTACGTCGTCAGCCTTGGAAGTAATACAGACATCACAGCACCTTATGCCTTCCGCTAGGGTGACGGCAGGAATGCGTCGCGTTCGGCGACTCGTACAAACACACATTTTTTATGTGGATAGTCCAATCCGTGTCCCTCTCTCGGCGGCGTCAATCGCTAGGCTGGCGTCATTCGCCGCCTCGAGAGGGACCTTCCATGAATAACAGCACGCGCGTCGCCATCGCATTCGTTATGGCCGCCGGACTAGTGGCGGCCACCGCCGCGCCCCGGGCTCATGCCGTCGCCAAACTGATCGGCCTGAACGGCAAACCGATTGGCTTGGCGACGTTCCAACAGACTCCGCGCGGCGTGCTAATCGAGATCGATGCGCGCGGGCTGCCTCCCGGAGCCCATGCGATGATGATCCATACCACGGCGTCCTGCGATCCGAAGACGTCGTTCACCTCGGCAGGGCCGGTTTTCTCGTTCGAACAGGCCAAACCGCACGGCTATCTTGCCACCGGCGGACCGCGCGCGGGCGATTTGCCCCACCAATTCGCGGCCTCCGACGGAACGCTGCACGCCTCGACGCTCACCAACGCGTTCTCGCTCGGCAACGGCAAGAAATCGATCTTCGACCGCGACGGCGCTTCGCTCATCATTCATGCCGAAGCCGACGATTATACGAGCCAGCCGGACGGCAATTCCGGCCGCCGCATCGCTTGCGGAACTGTCATTCGCACGGTCGCGCCGGGAATGCGCAAAGGTGCCTCGCGCCGCATGCATAAGTGAATCGTGCTACGCAGCACGCGAACACAGGGGGCGACCATGCTGACGCTTCATCAAATGCAGATGTCCGGAAATTGCTACAAGGTCCGCTTGATCGCGCACCAACTCGGCGTTCCGCTCCAACTCATCGATTATCCGGTGATCGGCACGGCGACGCGCACCCCGGAATTCCTCAATCTCAATTCCAACGGAAAAACCCCGGTGCTGGAGTTCGAGGACGGGCGCACCCTGCCGGAGTCCGGCGCCATCCTTTTTCATCTGAGCGACGGAACAAGGTTGCAGCCCGAAAGCAAATGGGATCGCGCCTGCATGCTGCAGTGGATGTTCTTTGAACAGTACAGTCACGAGCCCTACATCGCGGTGTCGCGGTATTGGCACAAATTCGCGCCGCTCCAGGAGTTCGAGAAGAAGCGGCATCTCGTGCCGGAATGGCACGCGAAAGGAAATGCAGCGCTGGGTGTTATGGATGCGCATCTCAAGACGCACGACTGGTTCGCGGGGAAAGACTATTCCATCGCCGACATTGCGCTGTACGCCTACACGCATTGCGCCGACGATGGTGGATTCGATCTCGGCGGTTTTCCGGCCGTTTCGGCCTGGATTTCCCGCGTTGCGACGCAACCGCGGCATATCTCGATAACGGCCGCTTAATCTACCCTAGCTTGCCTTTGGGTGGCCGAGCGCCTATAGGAACGAAGGTTGAGGCCGCGCAAGCCACAGAGACAAGTTTCCAGCGCGCCCATGCAGACGCTCCCAC
>JAGWVX010000442.1 GCA_018970685.1 Alphaproteobacteria bacterium
GAATCGTGCCCGCCTCGATCTGGTGGACGATCTTGTCGGTGATCTCCTGATAAAGCTCCGGTCTCGATGCCGTGCTGGCTGCTTGGTGTTTGTGCTGCATGGCGGGTGCCTCGCTCCCCAATCGCGCGGCCTGCCCCCGGATAGGGGTGGGCGGCGATTTGCGACCGTGTGCGGCCGCGCTGGCTGCGAACCGCGCAGGGCCGCTTGTGACGACCCGAAGCGGCCGGAGCGATCAGCGGAGGACCGTCCCGCCGGGGAGGGGGATCACCCGGCCTGCACGGAGCGAAGCGGAGGAAGGTTGGGGAGACCCCGGCGGGACGGTTTCGCAAAGGCCGGCGTGCGCCGCACATAAGGGAGCGCCGCCCACCCCTTCCGGGGCAGCAAAACAAAGTCGGCCCGCCGACGCGGGCCGGCCGAATGTCTAGCGTGAAGGATCGTTACCTTCGGCCGAAACGCGCGTAGCGCGGTTCGGGGCGCGGCACGCGCCTAGAGCCTGGCCCGAAGGGCACGCCTGAGCGCCATGTCTGTCAGTCTGCCAGTTTGGCATACGCTGCCGGCCTGCGAGAAATCATTCAGAGTTCAGAGCAGGTCCTTGAACGACACGAAGCTCATTGTGAACCGCCGCGTTTCTAGAAGTGCCTTGATCGCGTCGGCCTCGTCGGACGTGATAACGCCGGCGCGGATCGCCACCAGCAGAATACCAGGCGTGGTCATGATTCTGTTCTGGCCGACGCGCGCGCGAGCCTCCCGCAGAAAGACTTTCTTCTCGTCGCAAGCAACGGACCAGCCCTGTGTCACCGCGAGGGCGAGCGAGGCGGCCTCACCAAGACCCATGATGCGTTCGAGTTCGGTTCGCAGGGTCAATGCAGGAATATCGGCAATGACAACGCGACGGATATGCCCTGCCGCAACGGCGTCATCCAGCATCTGTTTTTGTTCTGGACGGGTAATCTCGGCCACGACCTCTTCGACGACAACAAATTCGTAGGGTGGAATCTGGCTGAGCAACCCAAGCCGCTCGGCATGGATCAAATTTATGAGGACGTTAGCATCTGTAACAACAATCGAAAGCGTTGGCATGGTCTCACACGGCGGGCACCGACACACCGGTCGGCCGCTCGGCAATTATGTCATCCAACGTCTCGAAGGGTATCTCAGACCTTGGACGTTCCAGAATCGCTGCAAACAACTCCTCCAGCTTTGATCGCGAAATAATATCGCGCGTGAACGCTTCGATCGCCAAGTTCAAAAAGCGATGGCGAAATTTGTTACGCTCGGATGCGTGGTCCGGCTGTGGAAGATCCAGAAACCGGGCCAAATCTCGTCCGCGACCACCCTGTTCCTGCTGAAGAAAATCTTTTAGTTCTCGTTCGGACAAGAGTTGAAGATTGCGCAGCCGATACAACGCAACGGACCTGCTAACACCAAAATGATGTGCGAGCAGCACAACGTCGTGAAACGCGATCTCTGATTCGGTGCGATCGCCGCGCGCTTCGATTGCCATGGCATCGTCTTCCGTCGTCGGCGTCTCGGCCAAGAGCTTTGCCTCGCCGGCCTTGCCGAGTGCCGATAGAAATTGTCGCCCGCCTGCTTCCGGCATGAGAAAGTTCGCCGCAAAAGCATTTGCCCGAACTTCCATCAGTTCGGCGCGATCTCCAGCCCGGCTGATGATTCCGGTCGAATCAACATCCAAAAGGACGTGTGCGAACTCATGCGCAAAGGAGAACGTGCGGCGCAGGAGATGTTCACTGCGGTTGGCCACTACAAAGGGGCCGGCGTCGCGATCGGTCAGCGTTAGGCCCGAGACGTCGTCCGGCAGGTCGACAAGAGCGGTTCGAATACCCTGCTGTTCCAGCAAGTCGACGATATCTTCGATTGGCCCGTCACCCAATCCGAGACGGCGGCGCTCCTGTTCCGCGATCGCCGTTCCTTGCTTGATCGCGTCAAAGCGGGAGCGCGGCAGAGGATAGGCATACCGGATAAGAGAGGTTAGATCGCGGTCCAGCCCGATGAGGCGCTCGAGATTGGTGAACTCTCGGCCGATCGACAGACAATGGCGAAGGGCCTCGGCCGTTTGGTCTCTGTTGGCGATGTCTTCGTTGGCCCGGAATAGAGCGAGCAACGCATTATCTTCGGCGAATTCCGGTGCCAGGAAATCCCGAATATCGCGGCCGTAAAGACGAGCGAACTGGTCGAGTTCAAGGCTCGTGACGGCGCGATTGCCCAGTTCAATCTGGGCAATTGCCGATCGGGACAAACCGACACGCTCACCTACGTGGTCCTGGGTGAAAGAGCAGGCTTCCCGGGCCAGACGCAGACGTCGTCCAAGTTCCTGTTGCGTAATCGCCATGGCTCGCTCCGTCCTTGTCCGCGCCGGGGTGGATGAACGTTCATCCACCCCGGCGCG
>JAGWVX010000443.1 GCA_018970685.1 Alphaproteobacteria bacterium
ACAGCACCTCGATCAGCCCCTCCCGACCGTTCGAGAGTTGAACGGCTTTGACGAGACTCGGATGGCGAAGGTCACCGTCAATGAGGACGACTTTCTTGTCGGCGCGCGCGATGGTGCGCGCCAGCGCAAGGGCCACCGTCGTCTTGCCTTCATCGGGAACCGAGGACGTGATCAACATGACCTTGGGTTGCTGGTCGACGTTGGAGAGCACGAGTCCCATTTGGAGTCCGCGCACCGCTTCGGCGAAGGACGATAAAGGTTTGTCGATCACGCGGTCGGCTGCCTGTTCGCCGGCGTTTTCGACGCCTTGCAGTTCGGGAAGGGTGGACAGCACCGGCACTCCCAGCATGGTCTCGATCTGGTCGGTTGTGCGCACGCCGGCATCCAGCCGTTCGAGGAGGTAGGCGATGGCAAGGCCTGCCAATAGCCCGAACACGGCGGCCAGTTCGAGGTCGCGGATTTTGTTGGGGACGGCCGGACTATCGGGAACAACCGCCCTGGAGATGATGCGGGCATCGGGCGTTTGGATGCTTTCCTGCCCTTGCATCTCCTTGAATTTGCCCAAAAACGCATCGTAAAGCTGATGCACGGAGCTCGACCGCGCCTGCAATTCGCTGAGCTTGATCTTGGCTTTGTTTTGGACGGCCGATTGCCCTTCAAGCTGAGTAAGGCTCGATTGCAGCGATTGAACCTGCGCATTGGCGACGGAGACGTCGTTGCCGACGGTTTCAACGACGCGCTTCACTTCCTCGGTGATCTTGGCGTCGACATTGCGAATTTGCGATTCGATATCGAGCATCTTGGGATGGCGCGGACCGAAGGTCGTCGCCAATTGGGCCTTTTGGCGCAACAAATCGGCCTGTTGCTGGCGCAACTGCTCGATCATGCCCGATTGGAAGACTTGGGCCACTTCCTCGGCCTGCCCGTTGGCTTGCAAAGCGCGCACCTTGGCGTATTTCGCCTGCGCCTCGGCGAGCTGGGCTCTCGCCGCCACCAGCTGGCCGTTCAGCTGCGCCAATTGTTGATCCAGGATCGAGCCGCCAGTCGCCGTTTCGGTGATGTTGTTTTCGGCCTTATATTCCTGCACCGCAGCGTCGGCCGCCTGCATCTGGTTCTGCAATTGCTGCAGGCGGTCCGCCAGCCATTGCGAAGTCTTCTGGGTCGCCTCGAATTTGGCATTGAGCTGATCGTCGACATAAGCGTCGGCAATGGCATTGGCCGTCGCGGCCGCCGTCTCGGGATTAGCCGAACGAAATATGACCTTCATAGCGGAGGAACCACCGATCTCCGTCACGGTTTCGGCGCCAAGCAGCCCGTCGATCAGGTCGTTGCGGCGTTCTTGATCGAGGTCGGCCTTGCTCTTGGTCACGATATCCGACGCGAACCAATGCAGGGGGTTGAGGTAGTAGACAACATCGGCAACGATATCGAAGCTGGCCGCTTTAGCTTGGCTTGTTTGATCGAGATGGAGTTTGTCAACAACATGCGACATCAGATTGCGCGAACGCAGGATCTGAAGCTGGTTTTCGATCGAGGTTGCGTCGGTCGGCAATCCTGACAACACGGCGTTGACATCGACCACCTTGTTCTCTCGTTGATCGAGCATTACGAGCGCGCTGGCATCGTAGAGCGGGGTCATGTGGAAGACATAAATACCGGTCACCACAATCGCTGCGACGGCGGTGGCCAGGATGACTTCCTTGCGCATCCGCACCATCTGCACAAAGCCGGAAAGATCAAAGCCGCCACTTTCGAGCGGTGGATCTTCGACGCTGTCGGTGAGTGGCAAGACCGAGCCGCCTAGGATGTTCTTCTGAACCGTCATGGATTTAGGCGGTACGTGAGAGGCTTGGCCCGGCGAGCGCGCGAGCTCTCGGCCGACCAGTTACAAAATACATGTTGGCTCCCAAAAGCGCGCGGTTACAAGTGGAAATTGAGTCCCACGCTGACCGTATTGTCGGTAAAGCCTTGGCCCGAGATGGACGAATTGCGCTCCTGGTGGGCGTAGGCCAGGGTTGCCGTCATCAGCGAGTTCATCAGATAGTTCACGCCGATCCCGGCCTCCGGGTATTTGTCTTCGCGCGGCGAGCCGTTGAAGACCGAATCATTGTAACTGAAATGGGCCTGGATCATGACGTTTCGCAGAATGGAATAGTCAACGCCCAATCGCACCATTCGATCATCTTCTGCCGAAGCACCGGCAATCGTGGTGCCGTTCAACGTGCGCGATGCGGCCAGATGGAAGGTCCACAGCGGCGACGCCGACCAATCGACGTTGGCGCCAAAATTGAAGCCTTTCACGTTGACCAGAGGAGCGTGATAGTGCTGGTCAAGATAGCCCACAAAAATCTGTCCCTTGACGATGTCTGTCACCAGCATCTCGAGACCGGCATTGA
>JAGWVX010000444.1 GCA_018970685.1 Alphaproteobacteria bacterium
GCGGTCGAAGTGTGCTTGATTAGCGCCGGTATGCGAAGATTGACGGCCATAATCTCCTCGTCGATTCTGAAAACAGCAAGATACATCTATCAGCCCAAGCGCCCGCCGGACTGGACGTCAGTGAACCGATACCGGCGATATGGATCATCGTTCAGGGCAAGACCATGCCGTCGAGCGGATGAGCCATTTCGTGCTCAGATAACCCTTCCCCAACGGGATGCAGCGCACGGACCCGGCGTGGAGCGCAAGCAATTGGTAACCGTAGAGATCGGTTCTGGGGCGATGCGCTAAAGGAGTGTTAAGCAGCCATCCGCTACAAGCGCGCCGACCAACTGGCGTGCTGCGATGAAAGACCGGGAACGGCCCGAATTCTGGACAGTATCTCCAGAGAACAAGCGTCGGGAGCCGCGCAAGCGGGTCCTCCTCAGTGGCAAGATTGTCTATCGCGACGGAGCAGCTTCGGTTGATTGCGCGATCCTCGATCACCCCGGCACCGGCGCGCGCGTCCGGATACCGCGCGGCCAGACGATACCGTCCCGATTCCACTTGATCGATATCCGCAACCGAAAGGCATATGAAGCGGTCGTGGTGTGGTTCGCGCCGCCGTTTGCCGGGCTACGACTTGAGCACGCGTATCCGCTTGACAGCTCTCTTCCCGACCGTCTCGGATATCTTCGCAAATTGTGGATCGAATGTGCTGCGCGATAGCTGGCATATAGACCGGCGCACATCCGCACACGACCAACCGGCACCGCGTATTCCCCGGTATCCGGGTTTCCTCTACGAACGCAATGATCTTCCCGCGCAGCAGAGCGCAGGAAACGGTCGAATACCTGATGAATCTCGCCGCTGAGCGTGCTAAAGGGAGTAATTCGGTACACTCATACTTCGGCCCCGGACCCCCAAGTCGGGGCCGTTTTTTTGGCGCCTTCGTGCGGTGCCGCTGCCTATGGGCACGGTTACGCCGCGGCATCGAAGCGCGCAGTGCGTCCCTAGAGACACCGCGGTACGTAGATTCCACGGCTTCCCGGCGCGAACCATCCACCTGTACCGTCGAGAGGTGCCTGTATAGAGACTCGGTGTGCGGATTTGTCGGCAAACCTCGTTCATGTGCAGGCGGCGTTCGGACGGCGAACCGCGATGCCCCGTCGAGGCGAGCCGATGAATCCTCGGGTGAATCGCTCAATATCCGTGTTATCGAAGGCACCCTGACAGAGTATCCCTGTATATCAACAGCCTTCGATACAACTGGCCCGGCAGATACCCCAGTTTGCCGGGCCTTTCTCTTTTCAAAAGGCACGATAGGCCGCGCCGAAGCGAACGGTCTCGCCCACAGACACCACGTGGAAATCTCGACCGGCGCCGAAACAGCGGACCGGGAAATCGCCGCTAGCCTATACGACGGCCGTGCGGCGCCGGCCCGCCTCGCTCATAGAGCTTCGATGCGGTTTCTTTCTGCCGCAGCGATTCCGAGGTCCGCAGATAGGCCTGCCGCAGCGACAGCAGCGCCCGCTTCACCATATCGTCATCCGTGAGGCTTGCGAGCCGGGCGCATTTTCCATATGGGCGAGATATTCTTCCGACGTGGTCATAGCTGATCGCAGATCTTGGGACAGAGCGGCGGCACGTACGGGATCGCACGCTTGGGAGGCACCACGACCGGGACGCTCGTCAACCATCACCACTCCGCAAGACCTTCCACGAAGGCGAGGATAGTCTTGCGCATTCGTCCGTCGCGAAGCCGCAGGAATGCGCGGCAGAGCCGAAATCCCTCCGCGCTCGCCATGAAGGCAGATATCGGCGCAAAATCGGGATCGGCATCTGGCGCCGGTTGGGTGACCGCTTCCTCGTCCGGAAAGAACTTCACCAAGGGCACGCCCAGATGATGCGAAATTTCCAGCAAGCGTGCTGCGCCGACCCGGTTACTGCCGGTCTCATACTTCTGGACCTGCTGGAAGGTGACACCGAGCCTCTGTCCCAAGGCCACCTGCGAAAGGTTTCGTTCCTGACGATAGATGCGAATGCGCGCGCCAATCACTGTATCGACCGCACCTGAAGCGCGCGGTGTCTTCTGACTCATGATCCTCCATACTCCCGGTACACCGTCCGCCAACGTTGGCGGAGCAAACCGGAAGTGGACGAAACAGGAAATGCGCTGCGGCGTCTACACGTTGCAGCCCTCTAGCGGCGGGAGAGCACATCGCAACCCATGCTGGTCAGCGGAGCACTCAGAATCACGACGTTCATCAAGGCGATCGTCAACAGAAAAGTCACCGAAACCAGCGCGTCGCCGAGGCCACCGATGCTTGGGAAAGAGACGAACTGGCCCTGCAGCGCCGTGGCGGTGACTGCAATCCCCAGCGACGCAAGAACCACAATCGTGGAATGGCCA
>JAGWVX010000445.1 GCA_018970685.1 Alphaproteobacteria bacterium
GGCGGACAGCAATGGAACCAGCTCATATTGCCCGATGTCGCGCAGTGCCGTTTGGCTAAGGACATTTGAGGTCAGGCTGTAGGCGGCGACGGGAAAAACTGTTGGGTTCATGCGCCTGGCTTCAAAACTGGTGCCCGCCGGAAGCGACGGAAGTATCCTGCTGACCGCCGACTCGACCTGAAGCTCCACCACGTTCATATCGAGACCCCAGCCGAAAGTGAGCGAGAGCTCAGCACTGCCCCGGCTGGTGGTGGAACGTACGTCGCGTAAACCGGGCACGGACCGTACCGCCTGCTCCACCGGCCTGGTGACCTGGGCCACCATCATGTCTGCGGGCCGGTCTCCGGCGTCGACCGTGACGCGCACGCGCGGGAAGCTGACATTCGGAAACAGCGCGACCGGCAGGCTCAAGCCGCTGACGATACCGCCTACCGCCGCAACAAACAGTAGAAACAAGATCGACCGTCTATGGCGCGATGCCCAGTGTGCCAGCGACATGTCAGTTCGTCCGGACGGCCCCGCCGTCCTCCACACCGGAACCGCCGACGGCGACCACTTGATCCTTTGCCGATACTCCCGCCGTTAGAAGCGCCTCGGAATCCACTTCCAGGGAGACCGTCACGTTGCGCCGATGTGCAATACCTTTGTTGACGACATAGACAAAGGTGCCTCGTTCGTCCGTCATGAGCGCGCTGCGCGGCACCAAAAGTCCGCTGCGTGACGGAAGTTCGATATGCCCCTCCAGCGTCATCCCCAGAATAAGGCGCGATGCGATCTCCTTAGGTATGCCAACCACGGCATTCACCAACCGACTCTGCGGATCCATCATCGCTGCAACCGAAGCGATTTTTACGGAAAAGCCGATCACCGAATTCTGCGGGGAGAACAGCCACACCGGCGCGCCGACCGGAACCGACGGAGCGACCTCGGGCTCCAATCCCAGATTGAGCACCAAGCGATCACGGGCCGCGATGGAGGCGACGACGGCATTCGCCAGTACGCGGTCGCCGGGAGCGACGCCGACGGCCGTCACGACGCCGGCGGCCGGCGCTTGCAGCACCTCTTCGGTGTGATCGGCGCCGATTTTTTTCTGCTGCCGATAGGCCGCGACAGCGTCTGAATAGGCCTTTTCGGCAGCGGCAAGCTGACTTCTCGTCGCCAGTTGCTCGCCAAAGAGGGTGCGTGTGTGATCGAGGTCCTTCTGCGCGAAAGAAAACGTGGATTGCGCCTGCTCGTATTGCACAACCGCCGCTGGCGCCGTCTCGATTGTCGCGATCGGATCTCCGGCCTTGACGGTCGCCCCGGGGCGGACGGACACGGATGCAATCGTTCCGTCGCGCGGCATGGAAACCGTCGTCACGCCGCCAGGGTCGGCGGTCACCGTTCCGTAGGCCACGACGACCTGGCGCAGCGTACCCTGTTTTACCACGGCAAGTTTCACCAGGGCGCCGGATGCGCCTTCCGCCTGCGCGGCCAGCACGGTTCCGGCAACGGCGAGAAAAAAGCAAAATACAACGCGTGTCATTTGGTCTCGGCCGTTGGTGTTGGAAGAATTGCCGGGATGGCCAGAATAGTTCGCAGCGCGAGCGTGTCGCTCCATAGCTGCGATTTGAGATCGAACAGCTCTGCCTCACGCGCGCTCAATGACGTCTGAAGGATTGCGTAAGTGGCGGGCGACAGGTCGCCAGCCGTATATGCCTTTTGGCTCGTCTGTGCCATGCGCTCGAACGCCGGGAGCTTCTCCTCAAGTCGCGCGGCTTGCGCCCTGAGCAACGAAATCTCTTCGAATAAGCGCCAGGCATCAGACGTCGTTTGATCCAAGCGGGCCATATATTCGGCTTTCAGCTGGGCGCGCGTCGCCCGCTGCACCTTGATGTTCGCCTGAGTGCTGCCGAAGATCGGGAGGTTCACCGTGAGCGCCAAGCCACTCGTCTGAATCCTGCTCGTATCGGATGCACGGTTGAAACCAAACGTGATGGCTGGGAACTGCTGAAGAATCGCCGTACGGACGTTCTCTTCCTGGCTCTGATAGCCTGCCTGCAGAGCGAGCAGATCCGGTCTTGCCTTAGTGACGTTTGCCAGCGCTTTAGACACCCCGTCACGCGTCAGCGGCTGCGGATCGCCGAGCGCGGCCAATTGCAGAGCGGCGTCCGGCTTCAAATCGAGGAGCGACTTGAGCCCGATGTCCGCGGTCAGCGCGTCACGCGAGGCGGTGTCGGCCTGACTTGCCAAATCCAGCGCTGTCGAAAGATCCGCGCCTGCCAAATCTATCGTCGTGTCGCCGGTCGACAGCGCACGTTCCGAATGATCGGCCTGCAACAGCAGCTTTGTGGCCGTATCGGTGAGCTGCTTTGCTTTTTGATCGGAGAATATCTTCTGCGCATAGAGCGT
>JAGWVX010000446.1 GCA_018970685.1 Alphaproteobacteria bacterium
GTCGGAACCGAATTTCGGGCAATGGCTGCGCTGGGAAGCGTCTCTGGAGGAGATGGCGGCATATTACGCAATACCGGAGCCCTTTCGACAATCGGCACTGGGGAGGTTGGCGGAAGCGGCGCGGTCCATCATCGGATCCTCGACGAATCTAAAGCTGTTGGCGGGGCAAACTCCGGATGCCGGCGACATACCCGCCACAATTTTTCCATTTTTCGTTAGCAACGGCGCTCGTACCGTTGGTTTCGAGGAAATGACGAAGATATACCGCCTGCTTAATCGCAATCTCTCGGCTGCCTTGCCGGAGACGGCAGCAGAAGAGGATCGTGCTTTTGCTTCTCTAAAATGCCATGTCGGCCAGCCTGTCAAACTTCCGTGTGGCACGGTTCTGCGCATCAGCATCAGCGCGCGGACCCTTTCGGAAGCTTGGTCGGAAGATGCCTGCGCTGCCGAACGGAACCTTTGCGCCGTTATCGACGAGATCAGCACGGTTGTCAGGAAGATCGGGTTGATCATCGCCGCTAACCTTGCGAGGCAGACATGAATACCGCGGAAGCATTTCGTGCCGACCGCATGGGGGTCGCGCATTTGACCAAGATGGCTTTCGATGGCGTCGACCTGCGTCCGCTCTGGCATGAAATGATGGCGAAAGTGACCGACAACCCCGAAGGCGCCGGTTTCGGCATGGATCTGTCGGTCATCGCCCAGTTGCTGGGTGATCAAAAAACCGGTCTCGCCATTCAAAAAGAGGTTCTTGGTTATCAGCAGCTCTATCGTTCACCCTACATAGCGTCGACGCCTTCATTGCGCGTCCTTGCGTTCGCGGCAGAGATGGACATAGGTGGCAACACGCCTATCGAGTTCTTACTTGAGGGCACCAGTATTGAACTAACCACGCTCTACGTTATCCCCGGGACACCTTTACCAGCCCACCTACCGGCGCACGATGTTGCCATCGTCGTTGCGCCAGGTGATGACAAGGTGCAGGCCACCCTTGACGAAATCGAGCGGGTAACCGCGGACTGGCCGTGCAGAATCCTCAACGCGGCCATGCGGATTCGTGCGCTGGATCGGGACCGTCTCTATCGCTTGCTGAGATCGATCAAAGGCCTGGAAATTCCCAAGACCGCCCGTTTGTTCCGGGCGGATTTGGCGGCGCTCAGCGAAGCGGAGCTCCCACGGTGGCTGGACGACGGCACTTTTCCGTTGATCGTGCGCCCGACCGGATCACATGCCGGCCGAGGCCTCGCGAAGCTCGAAGCGGCGTCGGACATCGCCGGGTACTTGGCGCAGCACCAAGAGGCGGAGTTCTTTATCTCTCATTTTGTTGACTATGCGAGCCCGGACGGTCTATTCCGCAAATATCGCTTGGTCTGTGTGGACGGCGTACCTTACGCTTGCCATATGGCGATTTCAGATGAGTGGAAAATCTGGTATCTGAACGCCGACATGACATTAAGCGAAGCGAAACGCGCCGAAGAAGCGCATTTCATGGCGACTTTCGACAGCGAGTTCGCCGTGCGTCATGCTAATCCTTTGTCCGAAGCGATCAAGCGGATAGGGCTGGATTATTTCCAGATCGACTGCGCGGAAACTCGGGACGGCGACCTTCTGGTGTTCGAGGCCGACAACACGGCAATCGTCCACAACATGGACTCCCCGACTCTCTTTCCGTACAAGGCGCCGCAAATGCATAAGGTTTTCGACGCTTTCGTATCGATGCTATACGATCACGCTGGAAGGCCCCAGGCTTGTGCTGCGTGAACAAAGATAATCGCGATTCGAACGGCATCACCCTAGACCCCGAAAATTGGAGCGAGTTGCGGGCCATGGGGCATCGCATGCTCGACGATATGTTCGATTACGTCGAGCATATTCGCGAACGTCCGGTTTGGCGGCCTATTCCTTCCGACGCGCGCGCGCACTTCCGCGTAGCGTTGCCGCATCAGCCTACGGCTCTGGAAGAGGCATATGAAGAGTTTTCGCAGTTCGTCATCCCGTACGCAGCCGGCAACG
Organism: Alphaproteobacteria bacterium; assembly: GCA_018970685.1. Taxonomy (GTDB): domain Bacteria; phylum Pseudomonadota; class Alphaproteobacteria; order Micropepsales; family Micropepsaceae; genus Rhizomicrobium. The sequence goes on from JAGWVX010000446.1 coordinate 2,014, forward strand.
TTCATCCCGGTTTCATGGGGTGGGTGCATGGCGGCGGCACGGCGGTCGGCATGCTTGCCGAGATGCTGGCAGCAGGCTTGAATGCCAATCTTGGTGGACGCGATCACATGCCGATCGAGGTAGAACGACAAATCGTTTCCTGGGCGCGTGAGATGTTTGGGTTTCCAGAAGGCGCCAGCGGATTGTTTATCACCGGCACGTCGACGGCCAACCTTCTTGCCATTTTGATTGCGCGCACTGCCGTTTTGGGACGCGCGACACGGCAGTCCGGCATTGCGGCGCAAAGTGGCAAGCTTCGCGCCTATACCTCTACCTCAGCTCATATCTGCGTTTCCCAGGCGATGGAGATCGCCGGTCTGGGCTCCGAAGCGTTGAGG
>JAGWVX010000037.1 GCA_018970685.1 Alphaproteobacteria bacterium
CCGACGAGGACCGACAGCTGTTCCTGCGTCATGTCCTTTTCGGCGCGCAGAACTTTCAGGCGGCCTTTCACGCGACCGATCCCCGGATAAACGGCGACACCACGCCGAACATGCCCCAGAACAAGGGATAGATCAGCCAAGCCGGCAGATGCGGCAAACCGAGAAATTCTTCGAGCGGACTCCAGGCGCAAGCCAGCACGAGGGTGAGACCTGTCGCGATGATCATGCGCTTGACGATCACGGCGCGGACGAACTCGTCTGCACGGGCGACTTGTCGATAAGCGAGAATCGTTTGAATCAGCACGGTGGCCGCCGGCGTCAGGGCAAGCGCCCAAAGGGCGGCTTCCGGCCAGCCCAAACCCCGTCCGATGCCGAGGGCGACGAGCGCGCCAAGAAAGGCGAGCCAAAGAACGACGGACGACAAAGTGTAGGTCACGTTGTTAGGCCAAGTCACCATAATGTTTATATCTCCAAACATAATGTTGTGAGTACATAACATTTATGATGGGCGAAATCAACGCCGCAGACGTGGCCAAGGCCGGTGGGGCGTCACCCCACCGTCTGGACGTGCACCTGTGTGGTCAATTGCTCGACGTCGGACGGCGCACACAGCCCCGTTCCCGGCGACAGCAGCGCCGCGCAGCCGGCGGCGACGGCGCGGCGGAAGGCGTCGGGCAGGCTCATGTTCCGGGCGATCGACAGGATCAGCAAACCGAGAAAGCTGTCGCCGGCGCCCACCGTGCCGCGCACGGTCACCGGCGGCGGTTTGGCGTAGAGCGCGACGTCGCGCGAGATCAGCATGGCGCCTTCGGCGCCCATCGTCAGGGCGACGATCTCGGCCTTGCCGTTGACCACCAGATTGCGCCCCGCCGCGAGGCAGGCCGCATGATCCGGATTTTTCTCATCCAGCAGATCGGAGAATTCGCTGAGGCTCGGCTTGACCATGTAGACGCCGAGGTCGAGCGCATGCTTGAGCGGCGGGCCCGAGGTGTCGAGCACCAGTTTGGCGCCGCCCAGCACGCTCAGATTCCGCGCCAGCCTGGCGTAGAAATCGTGCGGCACGCCGCGCGGTAAGCTGCCGCTCGCCACCGCAAAGCCGGTCGACGAAGCCTGGGTCATCAGCCCGAGGCCCGCGTTCCATTCTTCCTCGCCGAGCGTCGGTCCGGGCAGCACGAAGCGGTATTGCGCGCCGGTGTCCATCTCGTTGGCGGTGAAATTGGCGCGGCAGTCGCGTTCGATCATGAAGGACTGGTGGCGCACGTTTTCCGCCGCAACCAGCCGCTCCAGCATGTGGCCGGAAGACCCGCCCATCGGGAAGATCGCCAGCGGGTCGGCGCCGAAGCGTTTGAGGCAGCGCGCCACGTTGATGCCCCCGCCGCCGGGATCGCGGCGGGTCTTCAAGCAGCGGATCTTGTGATCCGTTATCATATGCTTGACCGAGGCGCTGACGTCGATCGCCGGATTCATGGTCAAGGTAACAATATTCTCTGATCTCATACGTTCCTCAAATTACGCTCACTCTTTGGGCCGGAAGCCCTCGCCCAGGGCACGTATCGTTTCCGTGATGATGCGGTCGATACCATATTGTTGCGTAAGCTTATATTGGGGCGATAACTTACCTGCGAGATGTAAAGTCACAGCTCCATGCAGGGCCGCCCAGAAGACATGGCCGATAAGGTCGGGGTCGCCTGAAATGATGCCTTCCTCCACCAGCGCGTGCACATGGTCGGTCATTTGGACTTGTGCGCGGTCCATGGCGCGGACCAAGTCGGGGTAATCGTCCTCGCTGGCTTGCGACAAATCGAACATCAGCCGATAGGCGGCCGGCTCCGTCAGCGCGAAACGGACATAGGCCTCGCGCTTCGCATGGGCCCGCTCCATCGTCGTGCCGGGGCCGGCATAGGCCTTTTCCAGCGCATCGGAAAAACGGTCGAAGGCGCGGGCGCGTACTGCGGCCAAGATGGCGTCCTTGTCGCGGAAATAGCGGTAAGGCGTCATGGCGCTGACGCCCAAGGCCGACGCCAATTCGCGCATGGTGACGCCTTGCGGCCCCTTTTCATCGAAAAGGCGGGTCGCTACGTCGCAAAGCCGTTCGCGGAAATCGATGACGTCGGTCTGGCTGAGAACGCGAGGCATAGACGGACTCCGTATATATGTCGGTCCGATATAGCTTACGATATAAATTTACACAGTAAATAAAATTCTCCGAGGGCACAGCCGCAAGTCATCGCGTTGACGCGAATCGGAGGCCATTATGGGCCATGCGAAAAATCCTCCTCGCCGCCGTTCTTGCCGCCGCCGCGTTGCCTGCCCGCGCGCAGCCGATGCAATCCGCTTGGGTGCAATACGGGCCGAACGGCGTCGTCGAAGCACGCGCCATGGCCGTCGGCGATGCTTGCCCGGCGATTTCCATCGACGGCGCCGAGCGCGCGATGCACGTCCGTGCTGCCGGCGATGCAACATTTCCCGCGGTCTGCAGCATGCCGATCCCCGCGGGCGCGAAGTCGGTATCGATCGGCGAGCACGCGCTGCCGGTTCCCGTCGCCGATCCCACGCGTATCCTGGTGATGGGCGACACAGGCTGCCGCATCAAGGGCAAGGAACTGCAGGCCTGCAACGACCCCAGGAAATGGCCCTTCCCGGAGATGGCGAAGGAAGAAGCGAAGCTGAAGCCCGATCTGGTGATCGACGTCGGCGATTATCTCTATCGCGAGAATGCTTGTCCGGCGGGCTTCACCGGCTGCATCGGCACGCCGCATGGCGACAACTGGCCGACCTGGGACGCGGATTTCTTCGCGCCGGCCACGCCGCTGCTCGCCGCCGCACCCTGGGTGATGGTCCGCGGCAATCACGAAGACTGCCATCGCGCCGGCCCGGGCTGGCTGCGCATGTTGGGGCCCTTGCCATACGACCCGAACGCGGCGTGCATCCCGCATCTGGCGCCTTATGCGGTGCCGACCGGAGCCGTCAATCTCGTGGTGATGGACGACGCCAACGCGCCGGACACCAGCGTCGCGGACGACATGGTGGCGGTCTATCGCAGCGAGATCGCCGCGCTTGCCGATGCGCCGTCGCCAAGCTGGCTGTTGATGCATCGCCCGATTTGGGGGGCGGTCGCAGGACCGTTGAACGTGCCGGTCGGCGGCAATCGGACTTTGATCGCCGCCATCGGAACCACCGGCATCCCCTCTCCGGTCGCGCTGATGCTGTCGGGCCATATCCATAGCTTCGAAGCGATGAACTACGGCGCCGGTGATCGCGTGCCGCCGCAGATCGTCGCCGGCTTCGGTGGCGACAAACTCGAGCCGACGCCATGGACTCTGAAAGGGACGATTTTCCAGGGCGACTCGGGTGTTGCCGTGAAAGACGGTCTTTCGCTTCCGGGCTTCGGCTTCTTGTTGATGCGCAAGACGGCGCATGGCTGGGACATCGACGTCCACAATGTGCGCGGCAAGATCGAGCGCCGCTGCTGGTTCCGCGCCGGACGCGTCGGCTGTCGCAAGCCGCGGTAACGGCGCGCCTTTGCGTCTTAGCTGCATCGCAGCAGGGCAGCTTTGGGGGCGAATTGCTGCAAAGCGGCGGCGGCGGTAGTCTCATTATGGGCTAGGCGGGGGGATAAGATGGGGCGCAATCGGAAATGGCTTCTGATCGGCGGCGGCGTGTTTGCCGCTGTCGTGCTGGCTGTCGTCGTGACGCTGTATCTTCTTGGCGGCCGCGGTGCCACGGGCCGCGGGTTTCTGGAGCGTCTGACCAGCGGGCTTTCCACCGTGACCTCCGGCTTCACGCCTGCGACGGCTCAAGCCGGCGCGACCTTTGTCTTCCAGCGTCTCGACATCGATACGACGAAGCCGCAAGCCGAGGCTTGCCTGGTGTTCACGCAGGATCTCGACGTATCGGGACGCACCCATTACGTCGATTATTTCAGCATCGATCCGGCGACCCGCGTCGCCGTCCACGCCGTCGGTTCGCGGCTGTGCCTCGCCGGGCTGGACTTCAACAAAACCTACAACGTCACGCTGAAGACGGGATTGCCCTCGGCGTCCGGCGACAAGCTGATCGAGGACGAAACCGTTCCGGTCGAGCTGCGCGACAAGCCGTCGATCGTGCGCTTCATGGGCGGCATCGTCCTGCCGCGCGACAACGTCAAAGGCGTACCCGTCACCACGGTGAACATCGGCAGGCTGAAACTCCGGCTGATCCGCGTCGGCGACCGGCTGCTGTCGCAGATCGAAAGCGACACGATAGACGAGACCACGCTCTATTCGTGGAGCGCCAAGGACATCGAGAACAACCAGGGCACGCTGATCTGGCAAGGCACGATGGACGTCGACAACGTCAAGAACGATTCCGTCGTCACGCTGGTGCCGATCGACGGCGTGCTGAAGGACCGCAAGCCCGGCGTCTATGTGCTGATCGCCTCCGACGCCAATGCGAAGAAGTCCGACGATTCCGAAGACGATTACGGCTCCGGCGAGATGGCCGTGCAGTGGATCGTCGATTCCGACATCGCCCTGACGACCTTCCAGGGCGCGGGCGGGCTGACCGTCTTCGCGCGGTCCTACGCGACGGCGGCGCCGATGTCCGGCGTCAAGCTGACGCTGGTGGCGCGCGACAACAATATCGTCGGCTCCGCGACCACGGATTCCGACGGCCGCGCCGGATTCGACGCCGGCTTGATGCGCCCCAAAGGCGGCGACCAGCCGGTGGCGGTGATGGCCTACGGCCCCCACCAGGACTTCAGTTTCGCCGACCTGCGCCGTTCGAGCTTCGATCTCAGCGACCGCGGCGTGAGCGGACGTAACGTGCCCGGCCCCATCGACGCCTATCTCTATACCGAGCGCGGCGTCTATCGCCCCGGCGAAACGGTGGACCTCGCGGCGATGATCCGCGACCGGGTCGGCGCGGCGGTGAACGCGCCGCTGACGCTGGTCGCCACGCGCCCCGACGGCATGGAAGTCGGCCGCGTCACCATCGCCGGCGCGAATCTGAAGGCGGGAGCCGCCACCTGGACCCTGCCGCTGTCTTCGGGCGCGCCGCACGGGCGCTGGCAGATCGCCGCCTATATCGATCCCAAGGACGACGCGATCGGCCGCGTGCAGTTCGACGTGCAGGATTTCGTGCCGCAGAAGCTGAAGGTGACGCTGACCGCGGAAACCAAGGTCGCCAAGCCCGACAGCGACATCAAGGTGCATGTCGAAAGCCGCTTCCTCTACGGCGCGCCGGCGAGCGGCTTGACCGGCGAGGGCACGGCGCGGATTTCCGCCGACGCCACGCCGTTCGAGAACTACACCGGCTGGCAGTTCGGCCGGGTGGACGACAGCTTCTCCGATCTCGACGTCCAGATGAAGGTGCCGCCGACCGATGCGGCCGGCGTGACGGAAGCGACGGGCGCCATCGGCGATCTCACCGACACGACGCTGGCGCTCAAGGCGATGGTGAAGATCGACATCCATGAGCCGGGCGGCCGCACGACCTCGAAGACCGTCGAAATCCCGGTGCGCAATCACGAGGTGATGATCGGCATCCGCCCCGAGTTCGGCGGCGACTCCGTCGGCGAAGGCGCGCGCGCCGGCTTCGAGGCCGTTGCGCTCGATGCCGACGGCAAGCGCATCGCGCTCAACGGCGTGAATTATTCCTGGGTGCGCGAAGTCACTTCGTATCAGTGGTACGAGGACAACGGCGGCTGGAAATACAAGTCGATGACGCGCGACCGGCTGGTGACGTCGGGCACGATGTCGATCGGCGCGGGCGCGCCCGTCAAGCTGGCGCAGGCCATGCCGTGGGGCACCTATCGTCTCACCATCACCGACCCGAAATCGCAGGCTTCGAGCTCCTACCGCTTCTATTCCGGCTGGGCGGCGTCGAGCGCCGGCGACCGGCCGGACCGCATTCCGGTCGCCGCCGACAAGCCGAGCTATCGCGCCGGCGACACCGCACATGTGCGCATCAAGCCCGCAGCCGACGGCAAGGCGCTGGTCGTGGTGGCGAGCGACAAGGTGTTTTCCTCGAAAGTGATCGACGCGCCCGCCTCCGGCACGACCGTCGATGTTCCGGTCTCCGCCGATTGGGGCGCGGGCGCCTATGTGCTGGTGACGGATTACCGTCCGCTCGACAAAGCGACCGGGCACGAGCCGGTGCGCTCCATCGGCTTGGTCTGGCTGACGCTCGACAATTCGCAGCGCACGCTGACGGTGCTGGTCGGCGGGCCGAAGAAAATCCTGCCGCGCCAGCATCTGAACCTTCCGGTGCAGGTGAAGGGGTTGTCGTCCGGCGAAGACGCTTATCTGACGCTCGCCGCGGTCGATGAAGGCATCTTGCAGCTGACGGAATACAAATCGCCCGATCCGGTGACCTATTATTTCGGCAAGCGCCGTCTCGGCGTGGAGATGCGCGACGATTACGGCCGTCTGATCAAAGCGGAGAAGGGCGCGGTCGGCGCCATGCGCGAAGGCGGCGACAGCTTCGGCGGCCGCTCGCTGGCGGTGGTGCCGACCAAGACCGTGTCGCTGTTCTCGGGGCTGGTGAAAGTCGGCGCCGGCGGGATGGTCAATGTCCCGATCAACGTTCCCGACTTCAACGGCGAGCTGCGGCTGATGGCGGTGGCGGTCAGCGCCGACAAGCTCGGCCATGCCGACCGTCCGCTGACGGTACGCGATCCGGTGGTCGCCGATATCGTGCTGCCGCGTTTCCTGGCGCCGGGCGACAAGGCGCAAGCCGCGCTCAATATGAACAATGTCGAAGGCCGCGCCGGCGACTATGTCGCCACGGTTACCGCCGGCGGGCCGGTCGGTCTCGCTGGCGGCGCGCAGACCGTCGTCACGCAGCATCTCGCCGTCGGCCAGCGCGTGCTGGTGCCGGTGGAGATCGACGGCAAAGGCCTCGGCATCGCCAACATCACGCTGAAGCTCACAGGGCCCGGCGGCTTCAAGGTGACGCATTCCTGGCCCATCGAAGTGCGCGCGCCGCAGCTCGATATTGCGCGGGACGAGACGCTGCCGCTGGCGGCGGGCGCCGGCTATGTCGCGAACAAACAGCTCGTTGCCGACGTGGTGACGGGCACGCAGACCGTGGGGCTTACCGTCTCAGCGGCGCACGGCTACAGCGATGTGCCGGGCCTGCTCAAATGGCTCGACAAATATCCCTATGGCTGCATCGAGCAGACCTCGAGCCGCGCCATGCCGCTTCTGTTCTTCAACGATCTGGCGGGGTTGGCGGGTTTGCCGACCGACAAGGCGCTGCACGACCGCGAACAGGCGGCGGTCGATTCCGTGCTCGACATGCAGAACTATGCGGGCAATTTCGGCATGTGGGGGCCGGGCTCCGACGCCGATCCGTGGATCAGCGCCTTTGCGCTCGATTTCCTGATGCAGGCCAAGGCCAAGAACTATGTGGTGCCGAACGACGCGCTGCGCCGCGGCGCCAATTGGCTGCGCCAGATTTCGACCTCGGATTCCTACGACGACAACACCCGCGCCTACGCCTTCTATCTTCTGGCGCGCAGCGGACAGGTGAACGTCAGCGACCTTCGTTATTTCAGCGATACGCGCGGACCGGAATGGAACACGGCCATCGCTGCGGCTTTGACCGGCGCGGCCGCCGCCGAAGTGGGCGACCGTTCGCGCGCCACCTACGGCTTCAACCGGGCGCGCGACATCGTCTTTAAGGCCAAGCCCAACGCCTATCCGGTGGGCGATTACGGCTCGCTGCTGCGCGATCTGGCCGGAACCACGGCGCTGGCGGCGGAGAACGGCGAGGCGCAGCTCATCCCGGCGCTGATCTCCAAGAGCGAGACGCTGGACATGCGCCTCAACGCCACCACCACGCAGGAGAAGGCGTGGATGCTGCGCGCGGCTTATGAGCTGACGCGCGAGCACACCCATCTCAACATCCTGGTCAACGGTCAGCCCGCGATCCCGCATGACGGCGCCATCCGTCTGGCGCCGGATTACGGCCAGCTCAATGCGGGCATCACCCTGACCAACAAAGGCGACGCCACGGTATGGCGTACGGTGTCGGTGCAGGGCACGCCCGCGGCGCCGCTGCCGGCCGCGTCGGACGGGCTGACCTTGACCAAGTCGGTGTGGACGATGAGCGGCGCGCCGGCCGATCTCACGAACCTGCATCAGAACGACCGGGTGATCGTCGAGATTTCGGGGCGGATGGCGAACAACTACTACCGGCAGATGGGCGTCGTCGATCTCTTGCCGGCGGGTCTCGAAATCGAACAGGCGCTCTCCGGCGACGACGGCAAGCCGTACAATTTCCTCGATCAGCTTACCGACACCACGATGGCGGACAAGCGCGACGACCGTTTCGTCGCCGCCTTTACTATCGGTTCGGCCTATCGCAGCGACCAGGACAAGAAGAAGGCCGAGCCGCAGCCGGTGTTCCACATCGCCTATATCGCGCGGGCGGTGACGGAAGGCAGCTTCGTCATGCCGGCCGGCGTGGCGGAGGACATGTACGCGCCGGGCGTCATCGGCCGCACCACGCTGGGCAGCGTGACGGTGAAGCAGTGAGACGTCGGTAGGATGAGTGCGCGAAATCAAGCAGAGCGGTTCATCCTCCCCTTGAGGGAGGGTCGAAATTTTCTTCGAGCGGATGCGAGAAAAAATTTCGGGGAGGGGTAAGTTTCCAACATGACCCCTCTCCGAAAAATCTTTCGCGTTCGTTCGCGTTCCTTCGCTGTCGCTCGGAACCTCGCGAACCTCAAGATTTTTCGACCCTCCCTCAAGGGGAGGGTGAAGGCCCTCTTGCCGGCATGGCTGACGACTTTTCTTGCACGCCGACCGCGTGTCGTCGTCGCCGTTGCGATGCTGGTTGTCGCCCTCGGGGTGCTGAAGACCCTCGACCTCGTCTTTCCGCCGGACATGACCAACATCGTCAACGTTTCTCCCGAAGTGCTCGACCACAACGGCGTACTTCTGCGCGCGTTCCTGTCGAAGGGCGGTTATTGGCGGATGAAGACGACGGTGGCCGACGTCTCGCCGCGCTATCTCGCCATGCTCAAGGCCTATGAGGACAAGCGCTTCGACGAGCATTTCGGCGTCGATCCGATCGCCATGGCGCGCGCGGCGTTTCAATGGATGACGATGGGCCACATCGTTTCCGGCGGCTCGACGCTCACCATGCAGGTGGCGCGCCTCTTGGAGCCGCCGCAGCATCGCGGCATCTTCACCAAGCTGCTGCAGATGGCGCGCGCCGTGCAGCTGGAAGAGCGCTACGGCAAGGATCAAATCCTCTCCTTCTATCTGACGCTGGCGCCGTTCGGCGGCAATCTGGAAGGCGTGCGCGCCGCCTCGCTCTCTTACTTCGGCAAGCCGCCGAGCCAGATCGATCTGGCGGAAGCGGCGCTGCTGGTGTCGCTGCCGCAATCGCCGACCCGCCATCGCCCCGATCGTCACGCCATCGCCGCCGCCAAGGGCCGCAACAAGGTGTTGGAGCGCATGGTGGAGGAGGGCGTGATCGCCGCCTCGGATGCGAAGATCGCCGAGAAGGAAGGCGTGCCTTTCGCGCGCCAGGCGATGCCGCTCGGCGCGCCGCATCTGGCGCAGCATCTGGTCGAGACGCACAAGGCGACGCGCATCGTCACCACGCTCGACGCCGATCTGCAGGGTTCGGTGGAGCGCCTCGCCGTGCAGGAGAGCGGTTATTTCGGCGACGGCGGCACCATGGCCATCGTCGTGGTCGAGAACAAAACCCGCAACGTCTTGGCCTATGTCGGCGGTACCGATTACTGGGGCTCCTCCGGCCAGGTCGATCTGGCGCGCCGCGCGCGTTCGCCCGGCTCCGCGCTCAAGCCCTTCGCCTATGGCATGGCCTTCGACGATCTCATCCTGCATCCGCTGAGCATGATGGAGGACGCGCCGACCTCCTTCGGCGATTATGCGCCGCGCGATTTCGACGGCGGTTTCCAGGGCGCGGTGACGGCGCGCGATGCGCTGCGCATGTCGCTGAACATTCCGGCCGTGATGGTGATAGATCGCGTCGGGCCTTTGGCCTTCACGCTCAATCTGCAGAACGCCGGCGCGCATCTGATGTTCGCGACGCGCGACACCGCGCCGAGCCTGCCTGTCGTGCTGGGCGGTCTCGGCATCTCGCTCGCCGACATCGCCATGCTCTACACCGGCCTTGCGGACGGCGGCGAGGCGCGGGCGCTGCGCTACGTCGAAGGCACGCCGCCCGCGCCGCGGCATCGCCTGTTCGGGCCGGTGGCGGCGTATTATCTGCGCCAGATTCTCGACGGCGTGACGTTGCCCGACGGCTGGGCGATGGGCGAAGGCCTGACGCGCGCCCGCGCCATCGGTTTCAAAACCGGCACCTCCTACGGTTTCCGCGATGCCTGGTCGGTCGGCTTCTCCAACGATTACACCGTCGGCGTCTGGGTGGGCTGCGCCGACGGCACGCCGCGCCCCGGCCATGTCGGACGCGACGCCGCCGCGCCGATCCTGCTCAAGGTGTTCGGCCTGTTGCCGCCCGATCGCCGACCCGCGCCGCCGCCGCCGGCCGGCGCCATTCTGGTGCAGACGACGGACCAGCTGCCGCCGTCGCTGCGCGTCTTCACCCGCCAGGACAAGCCGCAAGTGGCGCAGCAGACCGTGGTACCGCCGCCCGCCATCGCCTTTCCGCCCAACGGCACGGTGGTGCCTCTGCCCGCCGGCAAGGATAAACCGATCATGCTGAAGGCCGACGGCGGGCGCGAGCCGCTCACCTGGCTGGTCAACGGCGCGCTGGTCGGCAGCTTCACGCGCTTCCAGCCGGTGCTCTATATGCCCAAAGGCATCGGCTTGGCGCGCATCACCGTGGTGGATGCGCAAGGCCGCAGCGATTCTTCGGAAGTGCGGTTCATCCGGGAGTAGGCGGGCGCCTTAGAGACGGACAATTGCGAGCGCGCCATGACGGCGTTGCTTGGCATCGTCGGAAAGCGCCTCTCTTGTCGCCGGATCGAGGAAGCCGCGCCGGGCGCCCGCTTGTGTTTTATAGATTATAATATTATATAGTATAAATCTGACGGCGAACCGGCGCCGCCGCGGGAGCGTTTTTTCCTCGTAGCCAAAGTCGGTATAAAGAAGTAATATATTGATTATGCTGTAATATTACAAGATATGGTCGCCCTGTTTTATAGGCTATAAAATGAAACATCCCGCAGCGCCGCCCGATTTTGCGAAGACCTTCGACCGTTTGGCGAAGGATCCCGAAAAGCTCGCTGCAATGATGACCCGCGTTGACGGCGGCGTCGGCGCCGGCTCGTACGATCATTGGGACAAAGTTCGCTTTCGGCCGCCCGTCGACCCGCTGACGATTGAGGAAATGTGGGCAGGCATCAAATTCAAAAGAATGGGAGCCAGGAGGCTTCTGCCTCTGGCCGACAAAAACAATCGTCCGTTTTTCTTTACCCAAATCGGCAACTCTCAGCGCGCGCTCCATGAAATAGACAGCAATGCGCGCGGGCTCATTGGAATGCCTGGAACTGCCGCAACGTCGGAAAATCGCGACGCCTATCTGCAGAAATCGTTGCTGGAAGAGCCGTACTCAAGTTCCGTTTTGGAGGGCGCGGCCGCCACGCGCGAAGTGGCGAGAAGAATGATTGAAGAAGGGCGCCGGCCGAAAACCGTCGGCGAGCGGATGGTTCTAAATAACTATCGGGCGATGAGCTTCATTCGGGAGCATCGGGACGAGCCGCTCGCCCCTGCCCGGATCGTCGAACTTCATCGCATCCTGACGGAAGACACGCTCGAACGCCCCGAGAAAGTAGGAGCCCTTCGCGCTTCGGAGGACGATGTACGGGTTGTCGAATCCGTGACCGGCGAAACTCTCCATACGCCGCCGCCGGCGTCTCAATTGGACGAACGGTTGCAAGCGCTTTGCGATTTTGCGAACGAACGGACCGCCGAGAAGAGCGTGTTCCTGCATCCCGTGATACGGGCAATCGTGCTGCATTTTATGCTCGCTTATAACCATCCGTTTTGGGACGGAAACGGGCGCTGCGCCCGCGCATTGTTCTACTGGTGTGTTTTGAAGCACGGCTATTGGATGCTGGAATACGTCTCGATTTCCGCCGTCATCAGGCGGGCGCCGGTGCAATACGGCATGGCATTTTTGTATAGCGAGAGCGACGAAGGGGACCTTACGTATTTTATCGAACACCAACTCGATGTGATCGAACGGTCTTTGGCGGACCTGCAAAATTATTTGGTCGCCAAGACGAAGGAGTTGAAAGAGCTGGGCCGGGCGCTGGGCGAGTTGGAGCGGATTTTAAACCGCAGGCAGCTGGGCATAATTCAAAATCTGCTCAAACGGTCCTCTGCGCAGCTGACGATTGCGCAACACCAAGCCGTACATTCGGTCAGCTACCTCACGGCGCGCGCAGATTTGGAGTCTCTGGCGCGGATGAAGTTGCTCGGCAAGACGAAGGACGGAGCCAAATCGGTTTTTAGCGCTGCGCCGAACTTCAAGGAGCGGCTTGCGCGGTGGCGAAAAACGCCGCCGTAGAAACGGCCCTGCGAACTGGGACCGACGGTGTTCGCACGGCTTTCCCATGTGAGGCTTTGCCCGCGCTTTCGTGCAGCTCCGCTTGA
>JAGWVX010000447.1 GCA_018970685.1 Alphaproteobacteria bacterium
GGTTTTTCACGTCACCGTCGATGTACGGCGTAACCGTCAGCCTGAGATCGTCCAGGGCCGCCACCGAATACCTGATCACGCCGACGTTCGGGTTCGCCATGCTGACGAAGCGCAGCGCCTCGACACGAATTCTTTCGCCGCCGGGCATGGTCGCGACAAAGCTACGCGAAAGATGCCCCTCCTTCATATTCAAGACGCGACGAAAGTTCTGCGTTCGGCATGTCGCCAGGTCCAGGTGTCTGCCGTTGACCTGCACGTCGATGCCGATCCAGTTCGGTGAATTCAACACCTTGGCGAAATATTCCGGATAACCGATTTTCCACCATCCGACCCGTGTTTTGTCCGGAAAATAGATGCCCGCAACGTAGCTCCCCTGCAGGGTCTCGCCGGAGTAGCGCTCTTCGAAGTTCGCGCGCTGCCCCATATAGCCGTTGCCAATACTGAAAATGCTCTCGCAGGCTTTTTGCCTGTTTGGATCGAAACCCTCCTCGATCACAGACCATTCGTCGCTGCACAAATGTTTAATCATGGTTTGGCAGCCGAGTTAAAAGTCGGCGTCGCAGCGGGCACATGCCGATCAGGCAGATGCTCCAACGTCTCGACCAGCGCCTTCACAGAAAGATCCCTTAAACCGGCAACAACGATATTCGCCTTTTTCAAAATTGCCGAGCTCCCCACACCGACACTAACCATACCTGCCGCTATCGCACCTTCAATGCCAGCCTCGGCATCTTCGAAGACAATGCAATTGCGAGGGTGCAAGCCAAGCGCCCGGGCGGCCGTCAAAAAGACCTCGGGATCGGGCTTCGCTTCCGCGACTTGGTTGCCGTCGACGATGACATCGAACAAAGAGGTCAAGCCTAGAAGATCGAGAATCTTCGTCGCGTTCTTGCTGGCGGACACCAGCGCGACCTTCAGACCGCGGCTTCTGCAGTCGGCGAGAAACTCCCGGGCCCCGGGCAACACTTCATTCGGCCGCATTTTCAAGACGTACTGCAAATAGACCGCATTCTTTCTTTCCGCCAGGCGCGCCTTTGCCCCGCCGTCCATGGAAAGCCCGCCAATTTCGAGCAAGATGTCCAACGACCGCATTCTCGAGACCCCTTTGAGTCTCTCGTTATCTTTTTCGGTGAAGGCAAACCCGAGTTCTCCGGCGATCTCGCGCCATGCAAGATAGTGATACTTAGCGGTATCAACGAGAACGCCGTCCAGATCGAACAGGCAGCCCGTCAGCGTTCCGCCTTTGGGTGCGGGCAGGCCGTGCGCGCTCATTTCGCGCCTCCCGCCGCGCATATGATGTAATCAAGCGGCGCAAGCGTCACGTGATAGCTCCCCGGCGCACTGGGTTCCGCGGCGCAGGCTCCGTGCAACGCCGTGAAGTGCTGTGACGCCGGGTCGATCTCCACCTGCGCCGACAAGGGTGCCGTCGAGGTGTTGAAGGCGATCACGATTTCGCGGCCGGTGTCCGGATCGATGCGCGACACCGCAAACAAGCCGGGCGTGTCGGAATAATTGCGCACGATCTGCTTGCCTCGCCGCAGCGCCGCATGACTTTCCCGAATCCGCGTCAACTCGGCGATGGCGCGATAAATCGGATGATCAGGATTGAAATTGCTGACCGCCGTGGTGGATTTCGTGCCGACGAGGACTTCGCTGTTATAAAACGCCACCTTGCTCGCGAACATGTCCTCGCGCGCCGCTTGATCGTTGCCCGTAGAGGGAAAGCCCTGCTCGTCGCCGTAATAGATCACGGGGACACCGCGCAGGGTGAGAAGCATGGCATTCGCCAGAATGTCGCGCTTGAACAAGTCCTCGTCCGAGATGGCGGGAAATGCCATCTTGATGAACCAGGGGAAGCGTCCGATGTCGTAGTTGTCGATCAGCGTGGCGTTCTGCATCGCGGCTTCTGCGCCGCCCCGATAGAGCACGTCATCCGCAAAAAGCTGCGCGAGGACATCGGTGCCCGCGGTACCGGCCACGGTTTCGCGGACCGCCGCGGCGAAGGGATAGTCCATCACCGCCGGGATTCCGTCTTCGCGCGTGCGCCGCGCGGTTCGGTCAACGTCGACTCCGCTTTCCATCACTTCGCCGAAGATATGGAAGTTCGGGATGCCGTCGGCCTTGGCGCGCGCCAGCATGGCCGGGATGAACGCCTGCCAGAACTGCGGATCGACGTGCTTCTCGGTGTCGATGCGGAAACCGTCGATGTGGAATCTGTCGATCAGGGCGCCGTAGATGTCGATAAAACCACGAACCACGCGGGGATTCTCGGTATAGACATCGTCGAGCCCGCCGAAATCGCCCATGCCCTCGCTTTCGCCCCTGAAGGTCGAGTTCCCGCGGTTGTGGTAGTAGATGGGGTTGTTGAGCCAGTCCGGCACCTTGAT
>JAGWVX010000448.1 GCA_018970685.1 Alphaproteobacteria bacterium
TCGGATAACCGCCGCCGATGCCCTTGGCGATCGGCATGATATCGGGGGCGATGCCCGTCCATTCATACGCGAAGAACTTGCCGGTGCGGCCGACACCGGTCTGGATCTCGTCGAAAATGAGAAGCAGGCCGTGCTCATCGCAAAGCTTGCGCAAGCCGCGCAGAAATTCCGACGGCATCACGCGCACGCCGCCCTCGCCCTGCACCGGCTCGATCATAATTGCAGCCGTCTCGGGGCCGATCGCCGCCTCGACGGCTTTCAAGTCGCCGGGCGGAACTTGGTCGAAACCATCGACTTTCGGGCCGAAACCTTCCAGGTATTTCGCCTGTCCGCCCGCGGCGATGCCCGCCAGGGTGCGGCCATGAAAAGCACCTTCGAACGTAATAATACGGAAACGTTCCGGATGCCCGCCGACATATTGATAGCGGCGCGCCATCTTGAAGGCGAGTTCGCAGGCTTCGACGCCAGAATTGGTGAAGAACGCCGTGTCGGCAAAGGTGTTTTCCACCAGCCGCTTGGACAGCGATTCCTGTCCCGGAACGCGATACAGGTTGGAGGTGTGCCAGAGCTTGCCCGCTTGTTCGGTCAGCGCCGCGATCAGCTTGGGATGCGCATGCCCGAAGGCGTTGACCGCGATCCCTGCCCCGAAATCGAGATATCGCTGCCCGTCCTCGGCGAAAAGGTACGGCCCTTCGCCCCGGACGAATGCGACATCCGCCCGATTGTAGGTTGGCAGCAATGACGGGAACACTTGACCCTCCTGTGGTTTGCGCAGTTGTGGATAATCCGAGCGCGGCCGGGCTTTATCGGCTGTGCGACCGTGGGGGTCAAGCAAGCGGCCCGGCGTGCCGCTATGCACAAAACGATCTTCCGCCGCAGCATGTCAGGCTTGCAATCGCGGACTTCGTTCCTACATAGGGATAACGAATTTGGCAGGCGCCATCCAGGCTTACGCGACTCCGGCAAGGGGGTGGTCTGTGCTTTTGGAGAGCGAAAAATATTCCTCAAGTGCAGGTGCAACTGGCTGGAGGGGTACGGCGAATCTTGAAAGACGAATACTGAGTCGGATTCTGTGGACGAAGGGCTTGTAGGTATCCCTCATGTCTTGTGCGCACCTATCTAACGGCTACGATATGTTGTGGCCCTAAAGGAGCACAGCATGACACAGGCGAACTGGACCGACGACCGCGTCGAGCAGCTCAAGAACCTTTGGACCGAGGGACTCTCGGCCAGCCAGATCGCCCGTGTGCTGGGCGGGGTTACCCGTAACGCCGTGATCGGCAAGGTACATCGGCTGGGATTGGCCGGCCGCGCCAGCCCGTCGCGCATCGAACGCCCAAGGCTGCCGAGCACGCCTCGCGTGTCCATCCGCTCGCATGTTCCCGCCCCGCCGGTGGTGGAGGAAGACCCCCTCACCCTCGATGACGGCAACTTCGCCACCGTGCTAACGATCAACGACCGGATGTGCCGTTGGCCGATCGGGGACCCTTCCGAAAACGAGTTTCATTTTTGCGGACGCAAGCCCAAGACGGGATCGCCCTATTGCGAGGCGCATGCCCGCAAGGCCTATCAGCCCCAGCAGCAACAACGGCGCGACAAAGGGCGCATGGCAAGCTGACGAGGCGGACGGCGCCACTTTGTGCTAGGCTTTCCGCATGAACAGACACGCGGAAAAACCGAAGGTGATGGTTGCGTTGGCCAAGGGTCACGCGCGGCGTGTGCACCCCCTCAAGCACGGCCGCGTGAAAGCGGCCGCGAAGGCTGCGACGGAAAAAGTCGCGCCGCACGAGGGAAAGGCGTTGGAGAAGCTGGTGCACGATGCCTATGTGCGCAGGGCCTGCCAGCCGTAACCGCATCGCCGCGCGATAACGGTCCGCCGGAACGTCAGCTTGCGGCTTCGACGCTGTCTTCCAGCGCGTAACCGGCAGAGCGGACCGTGCGGATGGGGTCGTTTACGCCATCGATGTTGAGCGCCTTGCGCAGGCGTCCGACATGGACATCGACCGTGCGCGCTTCGACGTAAACGTCGGAACCCCACACGGCATCCAGGAGTTGCTCGCGCGAAAAGACGCGGCCCGGATGCTGGATAAGATGTTCCAGCAGCTTGTATTCGGTCGGCCCCAGGTGAATCTCCTTGCCGGCGCGCCGCACGCGATGGGCCGCGCGATCCATCTCGATATCGCCCACGGCGACCACGTCCTCCGCCAAGCTCGGCCGGATGCGCCGGAGCACCGCGCGCAAACGGGCGAGCAGTTCGGTCATCGAGAACGGCTTGGTCAGATAGTCGTCGGCGCCCGTGTCGAGGCCACGGATACGGTCGCTGTCCTCGCCGCGCGCGGTGAGCATGATGATCGGAACGTTTCGCGTCTCCTGGCGTCCGCGCAG
>JAGWVX010000449.1 GCA_018970685.1 Alphaproteobacteria bacterium
GCGCTGCACAAGGCCGCCGCCATGCTGCCGCGCGTCGCCGTGGCCCGCACGCAATCGGTGATCGGCAAGGATACCGTGCCCGCTATGCAGTCGGGACTGTTCTGGGGCTATATCGGATTGATCGAGGGACTCCTGACGCGCATCAAGGAAGAATACGGCAGGCCGATGACGGTGATCGCCACCGGCGGTCTCGCCAAAGCGTTCCACAAGCAGACAGCGGCGATCGATCATCTTGACCCGGACCTCACCATCCGCGGCCTCATCCTGATCCACGCGCGCAACGCGGCGAAACGGCCGGGTTGATGGCTTCACCTTCTCGCGACGACGAACTCGTCCTGCTGCCGCTTGGCGGCGCAGGCGAGATCGGCATGAACTTCAACGCCTACGGCTTCGGTCCGCCCGACAACCGCAAATGGATCGTGGTCGACTGCGGCGTGTTGTTCGGCCGCGAATCCGCCACACCGGGCGTCGATGTCATCATGCCAGACATCTCCTACCTCGCCGAGCAGCGCGCGGACGTGCTCGGCATCGTGGCGACGCATGCGCATGAGGATCACATCGGCGCCATCCATTACCTCTGGCCGATGTTGCGCTGCCCGGTTTACGCCACGCCGTTCACCGCACGGTTGATCGCCGGCAAGTTGGAGGAGGCGAACCTCACCGGCAAAGTGCGTCTCAACGCCGTGCCGCTCCATGGCAAGCTAAGGCTCGGCCCCTTCGGCATCGAATTCGTCTCCATCACCCATTCCATTCCCGAACCCAACGCGCTCGCCATCCGCACGCCGCTCGGCTTGGTAGTGCATACCGGCGACTGGAAGATCGATCCAGAACCGCTGGTCGGCGAGACCACCGACGCCAACGCGCTGCAGAAGCTGGGCGACGAAGGCGTTCTGGCGACGGTCTGCGATTCCACCAACGCGCTGGTGGCGGGCGAATCCGGTTCCGAAGCCACGGTGCGCGACGCGCTGTCCAAGCTGATCGGCACGCTGACCGGCCGCGTCGCCGTTACGGCCTTTGCCTCCAATATCGCCCGCCTGGATTCCATCGCCAGGGCGGCGTGCGCCAACGGCCGCGAGATCGTGCTGGTCGGCCGCGCCATGCATAAGCTGGTTGCCGCCGCGCGCGACAGCGGCTATCTCGCCGATTTCCCCAGGGTGCTCGACGAGGAAGAGGCCGCGCAGCTGCCGCCGCGCCACGTGCTCTATCTCTGTACCGGCAGCCAGGGCGAGATGCGCGCCGCGCTCACCCGCATCGCCGCGGACGAAAACCCCAACGTTAAGCTCGGCCCCGGCGACACAGTGATCTTCTCCTCGCGCATCATTCCCGGCAACGAGCTGGCGATCTACGCGCTTCACAACAAGCTGGCGTCGATCGGCGTGGAAATTCTGTCTGCGGACGATCACTTCGTGCACGTCTCCGGCCATCCGGCGCGCGACGAGCTGGCGCAGATGTACCGATGGACGCGGCCGCAGATTGCCGTCCCCGTGCACGGCGAGTTGCGCCATATGACGGCACACGCACGTCTCGCCCGCTCGCTGCAGGTGCCGCAGGCCGTCAATGTCGAGAACGGCCAGATGCTGCGTCTGGCGCCCGGCCGTGCCCAGGTGATCGACGAGACGCCGGCCGGCCGCATCCATCTCGACGGACGGGTGCTGGTGTCGGAAGGCGTCGGCCTCACGCGCGTGCGCCGTTCGCTCAGCTTCGCCGGCATGATCGCCATCACCCTGGTGCTGGATGGCAAGGGCCGGGTGGCCGCCGATCCCGCCATCGTGCTGGAGGGGATTCCCGAGCCGGTGCACGAAGCGGTGCGCACCGCGGTGGAAGGCGCGGTCAAGCGCTACGACTCCAGGCGTGACGATGAGGAGAGGTTGCGCGAGACCGTTCGCCGTACCGCCCGTGCCGCCGCTGACGGCGCCTGGGGCAAGAAGCCGGTGACACGGGTGGAAGTGGTTTGGGTATAGTACAAAGAATTGACCGCCCTTGAAGAAGGGCGAAAGGAGTGCCCTATGATCGGCCGCCTCAATCACGTCGCGATCGCGACCTCCGACCTCGCCAAAGCGGCGGCGATCTATCGCGACGTGCTCGGCGCCAAGGTATCTGAGCCGCTCATGCTACCCGATCACGGCGTCACCACGGTGTTCGTTGAACTCCCCAACACCAAGATCGAATTGCTGGAGCCGCTGGGCGAAAGCTCACCCATCGCAGGCTACCTCAAAAAGAATCCGAACGGCGGCATGCATCATGTCTGCTACGAGGTCGACGACATCCTCGCGGCGCGCGACACGCTGAGGGCCAAAGGCGCCACCGTGCTGGGTACGGGAGAGCCGCGCATCGGCGCCCACGGCAAGCCGGTGCTGTTCCTGCATCCCAAGGA
>JAGWVX010000450.1 GCA_018970685.1 Alphaproteobacteria bacterium
GTGACGATTGCGGTGTAAAGGTTCGGCTCGTCGACGGACCACAATTGCGGATTGACGATGTTGGTCGCAGCGCTGAAATCCGCAAGGCCATCGGCTGGGATCGATTGTTCGGGCGCTTCCGCCATGACCACAGCGACACCGCCGGGGCCGACGACCTTCCAGGTTACCTTGACGTTGGCAGCCTCCGCACCTTCGTTTTGCACCTTGGTGGCAAGAGCCAGCACGGCAGAGGCGCCGGTCAGCGTGGAGCGGACCGTACTCTCCCAGCGACCCAGATGAACGGTATCCATCTTGGTCAGCCAGACGTGACGGTAGATGCCGGCCCCTTCGTAGAACCAGCCATCGCCGAAGCTGGCATCAACCCGCAACACGACATAGTTCGTGGCGTCATAAGCCAAAAAATCCGACAGATCGAAGCGGAAGGGGGCATAGCCGTTGTCGTTGCGGCCGATGAAGCAGCCGTTCACAAATACCAGCACGTCGCGAAACGCACCGTCGAACTCGATCCAGATGCGGCGGCCGCGATCACTGGCGGGAATCTCGAAAGCGCGGCGATACCAGCCCACGCTCGTCTCCGGATAGCGGCGGCCGAGCGGCTTATAGCCATGCGAGCGCAACTCGCTTTTGCCATCCTTGGTGTCGTCGTCGACGAATGGCAGCTCGACTGCCCAGTCGTGCGGAAGATCCAGCGATCGCCAGGCGGAATCATCGAAGCCGGCTTTGGCAAAACCGAATTCACCCGTCTTGGCAAAGTCGCCCTGCCCGAAGCCGAAGCCCAAATCCTTGGCCGGATCGCTGCCGTGACCGAAGGTGAATTTCCACCCGAAATCGAAGAGCAGCTGCTCGCGCGGCAGGATAGCGCTGCTCAGGCCCCCTTTGTCCGTCGTGGCGCTGCCGCTCGTTCCGCGCGCCCAAGCCGATGTGGACAAAAGCGCCGGGGCAGACAGATAGAGACCGGAAGCCACAAGATAGCGCCGCGTGATTTGCACCATAGAATTCTCCAAAGAAAATTTAGCGCCGACTTGGCGTGGCCATTCGCGAACCGATGCTTCTTCGTTCGGCGGCGACCAGCTCCGAGACAGCGTGCCTGATTTAGTAGGGTGCCATCAAGGCGCCCTCAGGTGGAAAATTCTCTAATCCGAGTTGGTCAAAGAGAAAACCACGGGTCGCTTGGCGGCAATTCGCCAGAAAAACTCGTCTCCAGCTGGCTGCCTATTATCGAGTCTCCCGCCATAGTGTACTTCTACGTCTGCGCTGGCCCTCAAACCAAGGACCTCCCAGATATCGCTGGTGATCTCGAAATGCCCTGCTTCGCATACTTCGCATTACTTGCAACGACAACCCTGGAAACTTGACTTTGTTCGACCCCGCGTGCGCTACATCGGACCTAGGTCGCCGAGACGAAACCGCCAGCCAGCATTGGAATTTTGCCGTAGTCGCTCGGGGTCTCGGTGGCGGCTTCCGAAGGATGTGCGGCGCCTGCCATGCAAGTTCTCCGACAACGGCACGGTTGTGACAGTGCAGACCTTCCGCGATGCGTTGGCGGCACACAACGTGAAGTGCGACGCGGCCGATGATGGTATCAAGGCACTCGGTCAGGAGAACGTTAGGAAGCGCTATGTGGTCGAGTTCCTGTGCCCGGCACAGCACCCCAACGGACTGGTCGCCTTCATCCCGTCGATCGGCAGCACCGCGCCATTCGAAGTCAGCGATTGCGCCGGCGCGCCGAAAAAGAGCGGCGCCGTTTGCGTACTGAACAAGAGGTAGCAAATCGCGGATGAAACAAAGGCCGGGCGGCATTGCCGTCCGGCCTTTTTCTTTACCCCAAAGCAGCGCCCGGTATCCCGCTTTGGTATCGAAGGTTGCCGCCGTCCTGCATGCTCCCGAAATCCAACGAACCTTGAAGGCGCGGCTTTCCAGCATGCCCGGGAAGGTGCTGCTGCGATCACCGATGGTGAGCGTGCCTTTCGTTTCCGACCAGCTCACCGGAATCAGATTGGTGTCAAATCGCTTTTCCACCGTGGCTCTGACGCATCTGTGAGAGGCCACTCAGGTCAGGAGGTATACCGGAACTAACCCGAATGGCAGGCTAGCGCCGATATTGCTGAAGAACTATCTTGAGCTCTATCTTGCGCAACCGCGATTCCGCTCAGAGGCATGCCATGAAGATTTCGGTTGCGGTCGTCTCCCTTGCGCTGGTGCTGACCGGTGCAAACGCCCAGTGGGCGCCAATGGCGAATGATCCCGGAGCGGCACAGCGCATTGCGTGGTGGCGGGACGCAAAGTTCGGCATGTTTATCCATTGGAGTCTTGCAACCGTCACCGAGAAGGGCGACTGGGTGCAGTGGAATGAACAGATTCCGGTGCGGGA